>JAFVFO010000010.1 GCA_017475485.1 Candidatus Gastranaerophilales bacterium
ATTTAAAATTTTGATTTTCATCATTAGATACATCTATAAGGTCAAAATTAGGGTATCCTAAAAATAGGTTATGATATTGTGATACATTATGATATTCAAATGCTGTACTTGCAGATAGGTTAAATGTATTTGGTGCAAATTCATTAATTGCAGAAGCTACTTGAGTGTTAGCTACTTTAATATCGCGAACACCTATTTTATATAGGTAATCGAGTAAATATAGAAATTCATCTTTAAATGTTAGAAAATCTTTTTCAGAGAATGGTTTTGGGGAATTCATTAAGTAAGAAAATTTAAAACCGTTACCTAGTGCGTATTTAACAAACTTTGCAAAATCGTCATAAGATTTAATATTTGGATTTTGTGCTCTATTTAGCTGAATACAACCATTAAAATTTTTCGCCAAAGGATATGGAATGCTGTTATAAAAACTCGTTACTTGGGATTTTTTTAATGTTGAATTTAGTGCAAGTATTTCATCAATTGTTTTATAGTTAAATGGCAGCGGGGTTGAGAATTCGTATTGAGCTGTTTGCTTTGGGATAATAGTAAGCTCATCACTTTGCGCTACTTCTTTATTACAGCCCGAAAATGCAACGGCGCCGGTTGCGAGAAGACCTGTTTTTATTAAATCTCTGCGTTTCATTTGAGAACTCCTTTATCCAATTCCTGAAAAAAATGTTTTTGGTTTTGGATTTTTGGTATCAACTCACTTAACAAAATACATAAAATGTTAAGTGGAAGCTCAAAGTGCAGATGTAATAAGGTTTTTAAAGAATTTAAAAAACAAAAAAATACACAAAATTTAGCATTTTTTGCAGTTTTTTTGAAAAAATGAAATAATGTGGTATTATATATTTATAGAAATATAATTAATCCACTTAACATTTTATGTATTTTGTTAAGTGGATTAATTATTTACAGCCTTATTTTACAAGGGTTTTTGGGTTTTTTAATTTTGAATATTATTATATACTCGTGCAACGGCACATTTTGTATCTTCAATAGTTGAATAAACAATTCTTATTATATCATCCGATACAATATCTACCCTTGAATAAGTCAGGTCGTGTTCTTTTTTTAGGGTATCGTTATATTTTACTAATCTTAATTTGCCATATTCCTCATGGCCCTGATAAAAAACAAGCAAAGAATCATTTTCCTTGATTTTATAATTTCCTGCAGGAATTATTTTATTCTCCAGTGCAACAATAGGCACAACAAGTTTTATAAAATATATTCCCGATTTCATTTCCTGAATAATCTGTGCTTCAGATACAGGATCGGGCTTTTCTTCTTTTGCGGGCAGAGGGTTATCAACCCCATATTTTCTGCCAAATAAAAATGCCTTCAACTTCCCGCCAAAAGTATCGGGAACAGGCTGAGGCGTTTTAGCATTAATTGCTTTTTGAAAATCTTGATCTGTGACGGGTTTTGTATTTTCAAACGCGTGCTCAATAAAATTATAATCAACATCAAGCATATCTGCCCCAAAAGCACAGGAAAATAAAATCATTAAAATTAACACAAATTTTTTCATATTAATATTTTAATGCAATTTTAAATTAAGTAAAGAAAATTAAAAGGCTCTATTGAAACCAATAGAGCTGTTGTGTTGTTGTTTATGCTTCGAGATTGTGTTGTTAGGTGTTGATAATGCTTTTTACGCGATTGCGTCAATTTTTTTGTTATCGGCTGCTTCTAAACCATTTTCAATGCTTTGTTGTCTTTTCATAAATGTTTCAAGGAACAAAGGAGATTGTTTTAAGGTTCCGAGGAAGTCTGTAAAGAAGCTGCCTTCGTGTTTAACCGATGTGTTGTTTATTACATTTGCGCCGTAATTTGATTGAACACCGGATTTAAAACTTATATTATTAATTGTATTATTTACGCTTTTTATTGGAGTTACGGATAACATTTTTTCTTGTTTCACCTCTAATTTTTCCAAGATTTCGATTTGATTTAGTGTTTGATTAACACTTTATCTTTATGTTTTTATTATGCACCTAAATATTTTTTTTGTCAACCCCTATTTAAAAAATTTTTTTTATTGATATATTTGCGTTTCAGGCAAGTTTATAAAAAAAATTTAATAACCGTCAAATATACACTTATTATTTTTTAGAGCTAAAAATAATAATTACCTAACTGGGTAATTGTAATTAAGCTATGTATGTTTGAATATATAATTAATCTTTTTCATACTTCCAGCTATTCTTAATTCCAGACAGTTTGGGGCGCGTGCCCCTTTTTTTTATGCAAAAAATTATACAGGTTTAAAAAAATAATTTTTTTAGATATTTTTTATAAATTGTAAATATTACACTATTTATTTTTGATTAATATTTACAAACCTTCAAATATTATTGTAGTCTTAAAATGTTTAATGTAGTGTAGTAATAGTATAGAAAACATTTAAGGTATAACTATTAATATGTATGATAATGAATATTTTGTAGTCGATATGGCTTCATGCACATCTACCGGTGAAATTATTAACAATTTGTCTTTAGCACTTGAAACATTAAATCATTCAGGTAAAAAAATTGTTTTAAAACTAAATGACAGCTATTTAAACCAATCGCAAATGCTGAGCATACAATCTCTTATAACAAGCTGGGGATGTACTTTAGATACTGTTGAAACGATTAACCCCGATACATGGGCAACTGCGGAAAACATGAATATATATGTTCAAAAACCTATCGAAAAAAGAGTAGAAGACAAATACGCAAATCAAAAATTTCAGCCTATAAGTACAGAAAACAACGATAACCCGATTACAATAAAAGATGTAAACGGTCTGCATTTTGAGGCAGATTTAGACGCAATTAAAAAACAGCAAGACAGCATTAATATTAATAATGACTTAGAACGTGCGGGAATAAACCCGAAAGACGATTTCAGCGCAATAGAACAGCAAATTGCGTCACAATATAATATACCTTCTATAGAAAAGAAAGATATTCTTTTTGAAGATATTACTTCTAAAAATGATGATTTGGAAGGTAACATCAAAAATTCAATAGGCGTATATAAAAAAGCCTATGATGACAGTGCGGTTAATCATGAATGGGAAGATGTTGATTTTTATGAATCTCCCACAGACGAGCCTGTTGTATCCGATACAAAAAATACAACATATATCAATCAAACTCTGCGCTCCGGACAAATACTGGAATCAGACGGAAATGTTGTTGTAATTGGTGATTGCCACCCGGGAAGCGAAATTCGTGCTGTTGGCGACATCACTGTTTGGGGTGTATTATCAGGGATTGCACATGCCGGATATAAAGGAAATGCAAATGCTAAAATCAGAGCATTAAAAATGAATGCCGTTCAGCTTAGAATAGCAAACTGTTATTCCAGACGTCCCGATTCAACAAATATTCCGTATATAATTCGTTCTTCGGTATTTACACCCGAAGAAGCACGCATTGTGGAAGATGATATTGTACTGTTTAAAATTAATCAAAACTAAAGGAGCAAATAAATGACCGGTTCTGTTATTGTTATTACTTCAGGAAAAGGCGGGGTAGGCAAAACCACAACCTCGGCTAACATTGGTACAGCCTTAGCTCACATGGGAAATAAGGTTGTATTAATTGATACGGATATAGGCTTAAGAAACCTTGATTTACTTTTAGGCCTTGAAAATAGAATTGTTTATACAATTGTAGATGTTGTGGAAGGAAGATGTAAATTAAAACAAGCATTGGTAAAAGATAAGAAAAATCCAAATCTTTGTCTTCTTGCAGCAGCTCAAACTCGTGATAAATCAGCAGTTGACGCCGAACAATTAAAAGATATCTGCGAACAATTAAAACAAGATTTTGATTATGTTTTGGTTGATTGCCCCGCAGGTATTGAGCAAGGTTTTCAAAATGCAGTGGCAGGCGCAAACGAAGCAATTGTTGTTACAACCCCGGAGATGTCTGCCATAAGGGACGCTGATAGAATAATCGGTTTATTAGAATCCAAAGAAGGGGTTGAACGCTACAGGCTTTTAGTCAACCGCGTAAGACCAAAACTTGTAAAATCAAACGATATGATGAGTGTCGATGATGTTGTGGAAATTTTATCCTGCGAACTTATCGGTGTAATTCCCGAAGATATGAATATTATTACTTCAACAAACAAAGGTGAACCTGTGGTTAATGATGAAAAATCCTTGGCAGGTATGGCTTATTTGAATGTTGCAAGAAGAATAATGGGCGAAGATGTACCTTTATTAGATATAGATGAACCCACAACGCTATTGGAAAAGATTAAAAAGTTTTTTCAAAAGAAAGTGCAGGGCTAAATGAAAGATATTTTTTCAGATTTGTACGATAGGGTATTGAGCTTTTTTACATCTGCTCAGCAAGACCAAACAAAAAGTGTTGCAAAGAGTCGCCTTAAAACCGTATTAATGCAAGATAGGGTTGGTTTTTCAGAACGTGCAATGCAAATGCTGAAAGATGATATGGTTGATACAATATCTAAATATTTAGAAATTAATGTAGATTCGTTTTCTTTAAGCATTGACGCAGATGAAGATACAACAATATTAAATTTTAGCATTCCTGTTTTAAGACCGAAAACAGATGAAGAAATTGATGAAGCAATAGCGTTATCTCATCAGGCAAATATTGAAAAAACGGAAGAAATAGTTGGCGAGCTTAAAGAACTGGTTAAAGAAAAAGCTCAAGAACTGGCCCAAAATATGGCAGATTCGGAAAACGATAAAGATATTAAAGAAGATATTGAAGTTCAAGAAGAAGCAAAAGAACACATAAACAAAGCATGCGCTTGAATTTTAATCATGTTTTAAATATTATTAAAATTAATTAAAACTAAAAAAGGAGACTTAAAATGCAGGTTATATTAAAAAAAGATGTACAAAATATAGGCGAAGTAGGCGATTTAGTTAACGTTAAAGACGGATACGCAAGAAATTACCTTATCCCTAACTCATTAGCAGAAATCGCCACAAAAGGCGCATTAGCACAAAGAGAAAGAAACATTGCGCGCATTAAGGCAAAAGCTGAAAAATTACACCAAGAAGCATTAGCTGCAAAAGAAGAAATCGAAAAAATCGGAACAATTTCTCTTAGCGCTAAAGCCGGCGAATCAGGCAAATTATTCGGTACAATTACCACTAAAAAATTATCAGAAGAATTATTAGCAAAATGCGGTATGGAAATTGATAAAAAGACAATCATTCTTGATAATCCTATCAACCATATAGGCACTTTTGTTATGACTATCAAACTTTCTTCTAAGGTTAAGGCTCAATTAAATGTTGAGGTAACCGCTTCCGAAACAATCAAAGAAGTATATGAAGAAGCTCAAGAAACAGAAGAAGCATAAAAAAATAAAAATTATCAAAAGCCCTTAAAGCAAGTCTTTAAGGGCTTTTTTGCGCCTTTAAAAACATTCTATGTTACAAAATGTTAAGAAACGCAGTGAAAAAATGTTATTAACATTTCCAAGGTGGAATTATGAAAATGGATATAAAAATCTGCAATATTAGTAATTTAAAAAAAGGTGGTAAAAAATGGGATTATCAGCAAGTCAAGGCAGAATGCTCTTATTAACTGCAAGAAAAAGTGATTTAGAATTTAGAGCACAACAAATTTCACAAAGAAGATTGATTCTTTCTCAGCAATTAGAAGAAATTGCTATGGAATATGAAGAAGCAACTTCAAACAGACAAATGAAAATTAATTTGTATCAAGCAGGTTCTGATCCGTCAGACGGATTAAACAGAACTACTAATTTAACTTATGCTGCATTAGTTTCAGGTACATTAAAAAATATGCTTCCCGAAGAAAGCGGCATTAGAGAATATGACAGAACCTCTGATCAAGAATATGTAAGCAACACTCCGTATCGTTTAACAGACGCTTATGGTGCAATTATCGTATCAAGCGTTGACGAAATTCCTGTTTCAACTAAAACATCATTAAATGTACCGGAACACTATTCTGACGGTAAAACAGAAACAGCTTTATATCAAGCACTTAAGAACACAGAAGGTACTCCTACAATAGAATATGATGAAGTCAACAGAATGCTAAAAATTGGCGATAGAATATTCTTGGCAAACGGGGCAGAGGCAACAGAAGCTGCAAATAAAAATAAATTTCAAGCAACAGGTACAACTATATTAACAACAAACAAAAGTACTCAAGATAGCTCATTATCATACAGCTTAACTAATACAAGAACAATTGAACCTCAAAAAGGTGGCGATAACAAATACAACTTAGTTGATGTTGACGGTACAGTTCTTGCAAGATATATAGTTGATGAATCATTAAAATATGGTAACACCGACGCATCAGGCAATACAGACGGTCCAAACTATCTTCAAGATTGCTTAAGAAACGGTAAATACTTATTACAAAAAGCAAGCATTAATACCGAAACCGGTAAATATCAATGGAAGAGCTTATCTTGGGATGCAACAGCAAATATTCAAGATAACTACTACGCAGAAGATGATGATAAAGCAAAAGCAAAATATGACAGACTGCAAAATCAAATTCAAGCTCAAGATAAAAAATTAGAACTCGAATTAGATAATATTGAAACTCAAAGAAGCGCAGTTACAACCGAAATAGAATCTGTACAAAAAGTTATTGATGATAACGTTCAAGATTCATTCAAAATCTTTAATGCATAATCTACACACCCCACATTCCGCTTAATTTAAATTACTTTAAGAGGCTGAAATATCAGCCTCTTTTATTTATTAACAGGGCAAGCAAAAGCCAAATGTATTAACATTTTCGGGAGTGCTTTTTGCTATCATTCTTCCGAAATGCGCAACAATTATTTCTCTTGATAAATATAACCCAAGCCCAATTCCGGGTCTGTTGAAAACGGATGAATAGGTTTTATATTTATCAAATAATTCATTTAAAATTTTTTCTTTAATATATGGACTGTTGTTTTCCACTTGAAAAACAACCTCGCTTCTGTTTGCGGAAATTGAAATTTTAATTGCCGATTCTTGGAAAGCATGGTTTATGCTGTTAGACATAATATTTTCAATAACTCTTTTAATTTGCAATCTATCGGCATTAACCACGATTTCACTTTGCGAATTAAATTCTACATGTAATTTATTATATTTTAACAATATCTTAATTTCAGATAAAACTTCATTCACCAATTCAACAATATTAAACCTATCATAATGCAATTCAAGTTTTTTGCTGTTTAGTTTGAAAACATTTGAAAAAGTGTCTATCAATTTTTCCATGTAATTGCAAGAATTCAATGTAAGTTCAATTAAATCAATTTCATCTTGCGAAAAACGAACAGAAGTTGTATCTAACAATGATTTTAAAGCGTAAACTTGTGCAGTTGCGGGTGTTTTAAGGTCATGAATAATCTTTGCAAGATATTCCTCTTTTTTAGCTATTTGTTTCATTTTTTACTCTCCATGCCTATTTTATAATAGAAATGTTAAAAAATAAATACATTTTTATTTCTTATATAAATATAATTTAGAACTTGACTAAAACCCAAGCCCCATGCCAACTTTTATTGGGAATAATCTAATACTTAAGTATAAAAATTTATTAACTAATGTATAAAAATGTTAAAAATTTGCTTTAGTTTTTTAAATTGCTGCCGTTATGTTATTATATAAACGGCACAGGATTTATTATAGATGAGCAACACAAATAAAATAAAAAACGATAGTAATGCGTCAATCTACACAAGGAATATAAATCTGCTTGAAGATGACCCATTAGAGGAAATATTTGCACTGAATCTGGGAGATTTTTTCACAGAACATTTAATTAACCCTGAGTTTGCAAATAAAATATCAAAAAAAGCACGCGAAAAAGATAAAAAAGAAAGCCTTAAGGCGCAGCTAAGCGAGCTAATTTCAATTTATTCAATTGATCGCACATTATCCTTGCTTGGTTTTGCAAATAATGAAGATTTTGTTATTTATAATTCAATTGCAAAAACAATCAAGCTCATGCTTAATTTGGCTGAATGTAATATTTTCCTTTCCAAAAAAGGGCAACCCCTAACCCATGCGGGTACATCAGAAAACAAAATTAATGATTGCAATATTACAGACAAAATTAAAGAAGTCATGGAAACGGAAAAAGAAAGCGTATATGAACAAGACGGATATCAGTTCTCTTTGTTTCCTATGAAAAATAATTTTGAATGTATAGGCGTAATTGAAATAATCAGAAAGTCGGAAAGACCTTTGGAATTTGAATATGCCGATTTAATACAGAATACGGCAGGGCTTTTTGTTACATCTTTAGGCCTTCAAAAGTTAATTGATGAAGTTGTAAGATTAATGAATCAAGAAAACGTAACAACGTTGGAATTGCAAAATCTTAGAGCAAAATTAACGGCTATAATCGGTGATTTAGGTGACCAGCAGCAGTCATTTGTTGAAAAACTTGCATACGCTTCCGATTTAAAAGGTCAATACAAACGTTCACATTCAAATGAATGCGCTGAGTTATCCCGTGAAATTTGCCGCGAATTAAAATTAAACGAAAAAACAACCGACTTAATATATTACGCAGGTTTGCTGCAAAATATAGGCAAAATAACCTTATCTGAAGAGTTGTTCAATAAAAAAGATAAATTAACAGAAGCCGAGTGGAATGAACTTAAAAATTCTCCAAATGCAGGGGTTGATTTATTAATGAATATTAATTTTATGTCAGAAGTTGTACCATACATTAACTATCAGCAGGAAAGGTTTAACGGCAAAGGGTATCCCGAAGGCCTTAGCGGTAATTCAATTCCTCTTGGTTCAAGAATTATTGCTCTTGCAAGCGCATATTGTGCTCTAACACAAGACAGGGCGCACAGAAAAGCCATGAGCAATGAAGAAGCTCTTGAGATAATAAAACAAGAAGCAGGAATTAAGTGGGATCCTGAAATAGTAAAAGTCCTGGTAAAAATAAAAACAAAGTAAATATTGTAACAAAATTTATAAAAACACCCCGAAAAATTAAACTTCTCGGGGTGTTCTGCCGAATACATAAATATAGGGAAATAAGGTGTAATATTTATGTTGAATTTTGAAAATCTTAAATCGGGTTTTAGAGATTATCTTGAAAACTACAGTAAGGAACATCCTTGGAAAAAGTTTAATCTTGACGGTGAAAATAAAAGTATTTTCATGTATTCCAAGGAATTTAAAGATTATCTTGTTAACGAATTAAATTGTGACGCTTCAATTTATTCTCAAAGCATGAGCGAAATTATGTCCATGCAAATTGTTGACGGGAAATTGGTAGCAGGCAATTCGCAAGGTTCAAAAGAACAAGGAGAAACCCTAAAGGCTCTTGAAGAAGCATCTTTAGAAGAAGAAAACGCGCTTATAGAAAGCAGCGAAGAACTATCAACAGAAGCAGACGAAAACGATTTAATTACGGAAGTAATGAATGATTTAATGCAGGATAAAACCTTCAAGAAGGCCCTTGATACAGACGGTGACGGCGAAATCGGAGATGAAGAATTAGCGGCATTTTACGAAACAATCAAAAGTCAAGATGAAGACGAAACAAATGTATCCTTAGACGATATTATTAATGCCGCACAAGATATTAAAGACGGCAAATTTGAAATCAAAGTTCAAGATAACCAACAGTTCCCCGAAGATATTGCAGCCGCAAATAAAGCTGCAGGAGTAGGCGGGGGCGGCAGTGCAGGCGGTGCATCGGGTGCCGGCAGTTCAGGCGGAGCTTCGGGCGGCGGCGGCAGTGCAGGCGGAACGCCGAGTGCTTCACAAGGTGCGTCAGCCGAAAACCTGCAAAAATCTTTGCAAAATATGACTGTTCCCGAATTACAACAAGAATTAATGAGCGCTTCAAGTGATTTAGGCGAAAAGCAAAATGCGCTATCTGAAATTCAAACAGAATCAGATTCAAGATTAGAACAAGCAAATGAAATA
>JAFVFO010000001.1 GCA_017475485.1 Candidatus Gastranaerophilales bacterium
TGGTAAATATGATGAATTTGAAATAAAAGAAGACGGCATTTTATACGGCAAATCAAATAACGGAAAAGATACTACCCCCTTATATAAACTTGCATTAATGAATTTTCACAACCCGCAGGAATTATTTGAATTCAAACAAGGACAATATCTTGAAACCGCTTATTCGGGTAAACCCGTAATCGGCAAGGGCGAAGTGAAAAGCGGGCATTTGGAATTATCAAACATAGATTTTAAAGCAAATGCTATTTTGTGGAAAGATGCGCAAACCCAGCTTGATGCAACCGGACAAATTATGTCAACATACAAACAGCTTTTACAATCTGCAATGGAATTGTTAAACTAATGAAAAAAATTCTCTCTCTTGAATTAATACTGTTGTTCTTATTCTTCGCATGTGGGGCTGCCCACTGCGAAGATGGTTTTTATATAGGTACGCCTTATGACGATACGAAAAATAAGATGTCCTTTCCTGTATCAAACAGCATTCAAGAAGCAAAACCTGTTCAAAATCAACAAACAGAAGAAAAAAAAGGATTTTTCTCAAAATTTTTCAAATCAAATAAACCGAAAAAGCAAACCCGCTTTAACCCCGCTACAAACAGAACAGAAGAAATTCCGCAGGGCTATTACGGCACTTTGCCTGACATAGGGCAGGATTTTAAATATAAACAGCAAACTTCATCAACCCCCACACAGCCTGACGCTTACATACCCGATGAAAAAATACAAGATGAAAACCTAAAACCCGCACCGTTTGATGATACATTATTTTTAGATGTAATTGTAAAAAAAGAAAAATCTTCAAATTATGTTAATGATATTCAAAAAACAAAATTTGCGCTTAATAACCTGAAAAAATGTATTGAAGAAAAAGGCGATATACAGCGCTTTAACGGGTGCGTAAATATGGTTGATTTATATAGTCAAAATCTTCAAAAAAAATATGAAAATAAGTCTGACGCTTTAAGAGAAAGCTATGTTGACATTTTAAATACTAATTACTATGCAAAAGTGCTTGGAAACTTGCTTTATGATGCTAATTATTATGCACGCTATGTTCCGACTCAGCAAGGAAAATATTCAAAAGAAAACATTGAAGCGCAGAAACAAGATTTATTAAAAAGGATTAATAAGACCCTATTTTTAATTGCAAATGAAACATAACTTTTATAAAATTATTTTATGCTTTTATTATCGGGGTTTTTAAACTTAATATCAAGTTATTTTATAGCGTCTGTTGCAAAAAACTTTTGTGCCATTTATACAATATTTTTTGCTTTTATTGTATTAAATATTCAAATTTTATCTTTGTTCAAAGGAATTTATGATTATAATATTTTAATATTTTCATTCTTAAATCTATTATTTTCGTATGTATTTTTCAGGTACAAAAAAGCTGATTTTTTAAAGATAGATATAGAATTTAAAAAAATAAAAAACGCATTTTTATTGGATAAATCACTTTTTATACTTAGTTTTGCATTTTTAATGTTAATTATTGTATCAGGTATTATTGCATGTGTTATGCCGCCATTAGAGCCTGACAGCCAGACGTATCATTTCTTAAGGGCTTTTGAATTTTATAAAAACCATACGCTGGCACACTTTGATACCAATGATATCAGGGCACTTATTATGCCAATTAATTCTGAAATTATTTATACTTGGATTTTGGCTTTAAAACATAAATTTTATAATTTTGCGCTTTTATCTTATTTTTCATATTTTGCAATAATTTTCTGTATTTGGCAGATTTTAGGACATTTTAAATTTTCAATCAGAAAAAAAATTTTTTCTATATTTCTGTTTTCATCTTTAGCTTCTTTGATTGTTGAAATGTCTTGTCTTCAAACAGATATTGTTGTTGGAGCATTATTCATTTCTTCTTATACATTATTTTTGAAAAAAAATAATTTTTTATCAACTTTATCGCTTGCGCTTGCTCTTGGGGTTAAAACAACTGCTATAGTTATGCTTTTACCATATTTATTAATGTTATTTTTGTTAAGAAAAAAAGATTTTTTAAAGTATATTTTATATCTTTCATTAAATTTTTTGATTTTTTCAAGCTATAACTACATCTTAAACTATATTCAATTTGATAATCCGTTTGCAAATCAATCTGCATATTTATCCCATAGGTTTTGGGGCGGTATAAAAGGATATATTTCAAATTTAATACATTTTATTTTTCAGTTTCTTGATTTTACAGGGTTTACTTGGGGATATTATTTGAATGATAAAATTTTTGCTTTTCAAAATTTTATTTTTTCTTTGGTTAATATTTCTCCCGAAATGGGTACAAATATTGCACATCAGAAAGTTAATATCACGACTGATGAACAGCTTATAGGGTTTGGGGTTTTAGGTTTTCTAGCGTTTTTACCCGCATTATTTAAGGGTTTTTATTCTAAAAATAAGAAACTTACTTTACTATCTTTGGTATTTGTTTTGAATATACTGATATTATGCGGTTTTATGGCATATATGGAATATTCTATAAGATTTGTTCTTGCTTTTTTATGCTTATCAAGCCCTTTGTTTGTATTAATTTATCAAAAACATTCCGTATATAAAAATTTGCTTATTTTATTTTGTATTTTTTATATGGCAGTAATCCCTTGGCACATAAGACGCGCACCATTTTATAAGATATTACCGAATTTAATTAAAAATGATTTTAATATTGAAAAATTTATAAATGACTGTTATGAAGGAAAGATTGTTTCGACTTGGAAATTGACCCCTATTATCAGGAAAATAATTCTTGAAAAATATCCAAATTGTAAAAAAATAGGCTATTTTAAAAAAACTCAATCAAGTGCTATGTATTTGAAAAAAGATTTTGATATAGATTTTTTAACTGCTTCAAAAATTGATGATTATAATTTATTAAAATATGACCTTTTAATTTTTGAAGGAGAAATGCAGGATGATAATGTTTTCAAGGAAGCAAAAATAGATTACACAATAAAAGAAAAAACAATTAAATTTAAAAATGAAGGAATAAATTGTTTTTATAAGGATAACTCCGAACATATTACCGATATTGCACTAATAGCTAAAAAAAGGTATTGTTTCAGCGTTCATCATTTTAATAAAAATAAAAATTTTAAATTGGATTATAGCTTAAATTATTCGGATGAAGATATTGAAAAAACCAAAATTTACTTTTATACTAAAGTAAAATAATATTTTAGAGGATTTAAAATGTATAAAAAAATTGTATCGGGTTTTTTGTTATCTTTAATGTTTATTCCTTTTTCTTTTGCCTCGAATTATCAAGAAACAGAAGTAGAACATCTTAATACAACCGATTACAAAATATCGCCTAAGGTTGATTTGGTTAAAATTACATCAGGCGGAAATGTAATTCAAAAAGAAAATTTGCTTGTAGTTAATTTTGCGCAGAATTTTAACTCTAAATATTATAAACAGGGTGATTATGTTCAATTTAATTTTGATAATGATATAAGAACAAAAGAAGGAACATTGTTAATACCTTGTAATTCATCATTAATTGCAAGAATTTCCTGTATTGAAAATCCGAAATGGTTTTCAAGAAATGCAAAAGTTTATTTAGAATTTACTCATATTTTGTTATCTGATAGCACAAATATTCCTGTAGCCTTGCAAATAGCTAAAAAGAAAAAATATCTTCAGGAAGGTGCTAAAGAAACAGCCGGAAAAATTGCAGGCTATACTTTAGCAATCGGCGGTGTAGGTTCAGGTTTAGGCGCAGCCATTGGTGTTGCTGCAGGTCATACCATTACGGGACTTATTATTGGCGGTTCTATCGGGGGCGGCGTAGGCCTTGTATCCGGTGTAGTTTCTCCGGGGCTTCATTTCAGAGCAAAAAAAGGCGAAAAATTAATTCTTGAATTGCAGGATAATTTAAAATTACCCTGCCAATAAATTCAAGAAATAACTTTATTAATTTAAGACGTTATTTTGGTAAAAATCTTTTATAATATCATCAGGATTTATATGTATCGGTATATTTGTCGGGAGCTCTATACCAGGATAAGGGTTTTATGTAGGCATATCAATAATACTCGGCATTGGATATGGCACTTTTGTGGGCAAAGGGTTTAGTGTCGGTTCGGGGTCAAAGTTTTCCCTGTATGTTAAATAGCCGTTTTCTTTTTTGGTGCATTGTACGGGCTTTCCTTCGGGTGAATATTTTACTTCTCTGATATTTAAGAAGTCTTCGGGGTCTTTGTCATGGAAAATAAATATTTTGCTTCCGTCTGTATCTGTTTTCCATTCTCTTGAAATCAAGTTTTTCTGCGGATTATTATTTGATAAATCGGTAACTTCTACCCCTGAGAATGAATTTATAAATGTAATTCCAACATTTCAACTTCTTCTGTTTTAACTGATGACACACCTTCATTCTGATTAGCCGGTATGTTGAGAATACGGTTAATCATAAAAATCCTTCCTTGTACCTATAGTATAATTACTATATTTCATAAAGGAAGGATTTTATATCAACTAAAAATTTTTATGCTTTTACGCACATATCTTCAAGAATTCTAACAAGAGTTTGTACTACTTCTTGTTGTTCTTCTCTTGTGATTTCGGCAAACATTGGCAGTGATAATACAAGTTTTGTATTCTTTTCGGTATTAGGTAGCATTCCTTCTTTGAAGTTGTATTTTGCGTGTACTTTTTGAAGATGCAAAGGAATAGGATAATATATCATTGCGCCAATTCCTGCGTCTGCCAATTTTTTATGTACTTCATCTCTGTTTGGAACTTTGATAGTGTATTGATGATATACGCAATAAGTAGAATCAAGTTCTTTAGGTGTTTCAATGCAGTCGCATTTTGAAAATAATTCATTGTAATATGAAGCATGTTCTCTTCTTGCTTTGTTCCATTTATCAATGTAGGGTAATTTTACTCTTAAAATTGCTGCTTGAATTTCATCTAATCTTGAGTTTACGCCGATTTCATCATGATGATAACGAACTGCACCGCCATGGTTTCTTAGTGCTATAACTCTATCTTTTAAATATTGTGAATTAGTTGTTAACATACCGCCATCACCCATAGTGCCGAGGTTTTTGGTAGGATAGAAGCTGAAACATCCGATATCGCCGATTGTACCAACTTTTCTGCCTTTGTATTCAGCACCAATTGCTTGGCATGCGTCTTCAATTACAAATAAATTATGACGTTTTGCAATATCCATAATTACATCCATATCACAGGGCTGTCCATACAGGTGAACAGGAATAATTGCTTTTGTTTTTGGTGTGATTGCCGCTTCAATTTTTGATGCGTCAATATTAAAAGTATCAGGGTCTATATCTACAAATACAGGTTTAGCACCGACTATACCAATACTTTCAGATGTTGCAACAAATGTAAAAGCTGTTGATATTACTTCATCACCTTCACCTATATCAAGTGCGCGAAGTGCCAAATGAAGCGCGTCTGTACCGGAGTTTAGCGCTACGGCATGCTTGCAATCAAGATATTCGCACATTTCGCGTTCAAATTCTTTGTTGTTGTTTCCCAGAATATATGAACCGCTTCTCATAACTTCTAATACTGCAGATTCAGCTTCTTTAGCTATTGCTTCATATTGTCTTTTTGAATTGATTATAGGAATTTTCATTGCTCTCCCCTTATTAAACTATACCTTTAGCATTATATTACCATATTTTCAATGATTTTCTTATTAAGAATATATAAATATTTTATTAAGTAATGTAACAATATAGCTAAAAACCCTAAATAAAAGCTAAATTCTGCCGATAAACATACTAAGCAGAAAGGGTGTATATACAATGAAAATGCAGGATTTGACATTTGATGAAGCAGGTTTGGCATCTTTATTAAGAGGTGAATTATTCAAGACTTCTCAACCGGCTGCTCAACCTCAAAGACAGAATTTATCGGAATTTGAATTAATTTCAACATCTGAAAAACCTTATGTTTCTCCTATTTTTACAATGAGTGAAGATGAGATTTTAGCTTTTGTTGAAGAATTTGATGTCAAAGAACTTGCTACATTATCAGTTGCAGAATTAAATCATATAGGTGAAGTTTTAGGGGTTGATCCCCAAATTTTGGTTGAAGGTGTGGATTAGTTGATTCTCATCAATTAGTTCTAAAAAAAGCCAAGGAGTAAAATCCTTGGCTTTTTGGATTATTTTTCTTCTATAAATTCAATTTCATTGCCGTCAGGGTCTTCAATGAAGGCAATTTTTGTATCAACTTCTTTTAAATAAAATGGTTCTATTTTCCATTTATAACCCATTTCTTTAATTTTTTGACCTATTTCATCTATATTCTTGCACCCGAAGGCAAAATGCCCGAATTGATTTCCTTTTATATAATCACTATAATCATCATTTATTGTAAGTTCAATTTCAGTACCCGTAATGTCATCTGTTAGGTATTGTAAATAGCAATCTTCAAGCCTTATTCTTTTACCCGATTTAAGCCCTATAAGTTCGCAGTAAAATTTAACCATTTCTTTTTCATTCATGGTTCTAATCATTGAATGTAAAAATTTCATGTTACTCTCCTTTTTCAAGTATCATAACACATTCAATGTGATAAGTGTGAGGAAACAAATCTACCCCTTTTAATAATTTTATCTTAAAGCCTTTGCCGTTCAATATTTCCATATCACGTTTCAGGGTTTGAGGGTTGCATGAAACATATATAATATTTTCCGCAAGCTCTGAAATTGCTTCTAAACCTTCTTTGTCACAGCCTGAGCGCGGCGGGTCGAGAATTATATAATCAAAAATTTTATTTTCTTTTTTAAAATTTATGAAATGTTTTTTGGCATCTCCTTTTAAAATTTCATAATTTTTTAGATTGTTTAATTTGTAGTTTTCCTCTGCAAACATAGCAGCTTCAAGGTTTTCTTCAACGTAGGTTATTGATTTTACCTTATCTTTTACATAAATTCCTATTGCCCCAACCCCTGCATAAGCATCAAGAATATTTGAATTTGGTTTTATATTTTCTTTTACGATATTAAATAATTCTGCTGCTGCCGAGGGATTTACCTGAAAAAAGCTCTCAGGGCCGATTTTATAGCATTTATCATTAAGGTATTCAATTATATAATCATTCCCCAGAATTTTTTTAGATTTATCACCTAATATCTTGTTTGTTTTAGATTTATTAAAATTAGCATATATTCCCTTAATTTGCGGAAATTCGAGTGTAATTTTCTTGGAAAAATCGTACAAAAGAGGATTGATTTTATCTGAATTTAATATAAAAGTCAGCAAAATATCATTTTTTGTTGTAATTCTTGTTAAAACGTGCCTCAAAAGGCCTTTGTGGCTTGTTTCGCTGTAACAGTCACAAGGAAAATATTCCCTTATAAATTGAGCAATTTTATTTATAATATCGGGCTGCAAGGGGCAGAATTTAATATTTGTCAGAATATGTGATTGCTTTTTAAAATAGCCGAGCATAATTCTTTTTGAATTTTTTGTCTGACGCGCGGGATATTGGGTTTTATGCCTATATCCAAGGACTTTCGGGCTTTTTATAACAGGTTCAATTTCAAAATCAGGAAAAATATCTTTTAAGATTGCCGTTTTTAATTCAATTAAATAATCATAATCGCAAATTTGTAACTGACAGCTTCCGCAAGCATTATAAATCGGGCAGAAAGGCTTAATTCTGTGTTTTGAGGGTTCTATAATCTCGGTTAATTCTGCTGTAGCATAGTTTTTATTTATGGAAGTAATTTTTGCCTTGATAACTTCATTTGGCAATACATTTTCAACAAAAATGCTTAATTTCTTCTCCCCAAAACGGGCAAGTCCTTTTCCTTGATATACAATGCGTTCTATTTTTAATTCAATAATATCCTGAATGTTCATCAGTATGAAAAATACCTGTCAAAATCTACATCATCAAAGGAACAAAGCAATTGATAGATTTCATCTTCTTCATCTAATCTTTGATATCTATATTCGTCAAATTTCTAATATTTTGGGTTCATTCCGGAACATCTTATTATATCGTGTTCATATAGAACTTTTAACTTTTTTTTAACGATATCAATATTCAAATTAACACGTTTAGAAAGTTCAACCGCTGTTATGCCTTGCGGGTTTGAATACTTTTCGGGCGTCAGAAACATAAGCTCTAAACCTACGAGCTTAAGTTCTTTATCTTCAGATTCATAATCGTATTCAAACATACTTTAATAATACCTTAAACTGTGTTAATATTTAAGTATGAAAAAGATTTTATTTATTGTATTTTTACTCATTTCTACCCAAATATCAACTCTTGCTGTCAATTTTGGTACATACAAAACCGAAACTGACTACGGTTTAATAGACGGCTTTAAATGGAATTTCTTTAATCGGGATAAAAATGCGCCATTGGTTCAGTTAAAATCAGAAACAGAGGAAGAAAAAGCCCGCCTTGAAAAACAAAAGGATAAGCCTAAAGAAAAAATGAGCGATTCTGATGAAATTCAGATGTACCGTTTTATGTTAGAAGATACCGTCGCATTTTAATTCCGAGTGAAGTGAAAGAAAGAAAATTCCGGCTTGGTTTAGTGTGGGTTATTATACAACGTTTTAAAAATTAATTCTGCAAAAAACAGTCGAAATTTGCTTCAAGCTAATCCTTATTATTGGATTTTTCTTTTTAAACTAAATAATTAAGGTGCAAATTTCTCCGGTTCAGCATGACGGTAGCAAGGTCTGGTATTTAACTTTCAAAACATTTTTAATCTATTGTTCACTTTCTTTCTTTGCCTTCTCAAGCGCCGAAAATGCAAAGAAAGAAAGTGAACCGAAAGAAAGAAAATTCCGGCTTGGTTTAGTGTGGGTTATTATACAACGTTTTAAAAA
>JAFVFO010000011.1 GCA_017475485.1 Candidatus Gastranaerophilales bacterium
TGGACTGGCAGTGCCTACAAGACATGGGTGCCAACAAAAATTGGTAATCAAGATATTACCTATGAACGCAAGGAACTTGGATCTACGAGTATTGGGGTATCATATTGGACTGGCAGTGCCTACAAGACATGGGTGCCAACATCTTGGGCAATTCCTGGTCTTATGATGTTTCACTTTACGACAACCACCACAACGGGTTCTGGTACCAATCAGACTACTGTTACTCATCAACATTATTTCTAGAAATATAATTGTATAATTTTTATTTTGTATTTTGGTACGAGGGGCATGCCCCTCGTTTTTATTATCTTAATCGGTTTAAGCTATCATCTTATTACAATTTTCCCGCGTTAAAGAGGTTTATATAAAAGAAAAGGGGATGTTTGCACATCCCCACACTTTATATTCATTTGATTCAAAACTATATTTTCCCTAATATTGTTAACTTATAATCAAGCGCAACTTCTTCGTAACAAATTACGGGAATATCCATAAACAATTGTGATACAAGGATAAATATCACCTGTCTGTAATTTTGCGGAACAATCAGCACCGCGTTCTGGTTTATTATATCATGTCTTGTTTCTTTTAAAATCTTTTTAAATTTAGAAAATTTTGAAATATCTATTTTTACACTTGCTTCTTCTTTGGAGGTTTGTTTTTCAAGAAGTTCAAATGTATCATCATCAATTTCATAAGCAAGAATTTCTTTATCTTTATTTGCAACACTGTCTGAAATTTGCCTTGATAGCGCCATTCTGAGCCTGTCTAATAAATCGGATTTATTTGGGTCATCTGAAAAATCGTTTAATTTTTCAAAAATATATGTAATATCTTTAATGCTGACACGTTCGCGAATTAATTGCACAAGAAGATATTTTAATTCCGAAATGCTTATATAATCACCTAAAATGCTATCTGTTAAGAAAGAATTTTGGTTTGTAACAAAATCCACATAGCGGTTCAAGTCATTATAATCAAAAATTTCATCAACATGCAAAATCGTGTAATAACTTAAATAATTCGCTATGTATTCGCATGGCTCAACGCCTTCAAGCCAAAAATTTTCGCAATCTTCTTTTTTAATCCAGATAAGTTTTCGTTTCGTTAGGGGGTCTTTTGCCTTATGAGAATTATTTGGCGCTTTATCTAGATTAAGTTCATCTTCAAAATAAGCAACACAATCAGGATATGCCTTAGCGGAAGCAACGGCAACCCCATGGACATTTATTGTAAATTCAAATTCATCAAGCGTATTATTTTCAATAAATTGCACCTTTGGAATTATATAGCCTAATTGTTGGGTTAAGGCTTGTCTTGTACGGACAGTTTGAGACAGCAAGTTATCTACCCGTTTGGTATCGCAAAGAATGTAGTTTTCGCTTGATAAACTGATTGAGAGCTTTTCTTCGCCAAGGAATTTAGCCATTTTAGAAGGTGCTAAAACCTCTTTTAAATCTTTTTTCAGAGCATTTAATTCATCAATATTTTTCTTAATTTCATCATTCACAAGCTCGCGTTCATCAGGCTTTGTGGATTCAAGAAATTGTTTAACGCGCTCGATTTTTTCTTTTTTATCGCGAATTTTCTTTTGCAAATTCAAACATAATTCGTAAGGTTCTTCTTTTGAATAAAGCATGCGCTCTACTTTATTTCTGAAATCAGCAATGTCGGAATCTTCATCATCTTCTAATATTTCAACATCTCGCGCAAAAATACAATTATAAACTATTTTTGAATTCTGCTCTGCTTCATAAATAGAATACAATTCCCAGCCTGAACTACTCATGGAATTAAGCGTTAATTCTAAATTTTGCGCGTCATCAGTCGGAACTTGTTTAATTGAAAATTCTTGTTTAAATTGTTTATTCATATACTGATTGTATCATGATAATATATTTTTAAAAGGAGTTAAGAATGAAAAAAATTATAAGCCACATTGATTTTTCTTTTGAAAAAATGAACTATATAGCACTTTTTATATTATTAATAAGTATTATTTGGGCTAAAGCATTTAATATTGTTGAAATTAAAGAAAATACAATTTATGAAAACATTGCAATTGTGCCACTTTTAACAGGAATTGCATTTTGCATAAAATCTAAAAAGCACAAAGTATTTTTTAATTTTACGGCATTAATACTTTTTCTTATAATTGCACGCGAATTCAGCTATGGCAGGGTTCCTTTCTGTGCTATCGAAGGCACAAACTTGCATGATTTTTACCCTTGGAGTCATTATAAATATGGCTTTTTAGCAAATATTTTTGTCGGATTATATATAGCATTGAGCTTTTTATATGCAATATTAAACAAAATTTGGCTTGATATAGTTGAAATCATTAAAAAAGTACCCATACCTTTTTGGAATTTTGCCTTTATTTTTCTATGTGTTTTAATTCAGGAAATTTCTGAGCATACCCTTGAAAACACCGTTATAGAAGAAATTGCGGAATTTGTAATTTACACCTTAACATTTATTATTGTATTTATTTATTATAAAAAATTAAATAATTAATTTATGGCTGAATTTCTTTTCACCTGTTGCATAAGGCGCTACAAGGTTATTTGAGCCGAATAATTGATATTTATATATTGTTAAACCCTCTAGCCCCACAGGGCCTCTTGCATGGGTTTTATTGGTTGATATTCCGACTTCCGCCCCGAAACCATAGCGAAAACCGTCGGAAAACCTTGTGGAGCAATTAGAAAAAACAGAAGAAGAATCAACTAAATTCATAAATTTATTAATGTTTTCCTCGTCATCAGATAAAATACAATCCGTATGGTGAGAACCGTATTTATTAATATGTTCTATTGCTTCATCAATATTTTCAACCGTTTTAATATTTAAAATTTTATCTCCGTATTCTATAGAATAATTTTCGGGATTTTCAACTACTTTGATATCACTATTTAAAAGAGAAGTTTTCAATTTTTCAAAATAAGGATATTCCTTATGAACCAAAACGGTTTCTACAGCGTTGCATGCGCTTGGGTATTGGGTTTTAGCGTCAATTATGATATTTAAAGTATTTTCAAAATCTGCATTTTCATCAACAAATATATGACAAATGCCTGACGAATGCCCAAGAACGGGGATTTTAGTATTTTCTTTTATATATGAAACTAATTTGTTAGAACCGCGCGGAATAATTAAGTTAATATAATCATCCATATCGAGCATTTTTTTAACATCATCCCTTGATTCTATTAAATTAATTGCACCCAAAGGAAACTCTTTAGTTTCTTGCAGTGCGGAATTAACGATTTCAGCCATAATTTTATTTGTATTAATAGATTCAATTCCACCCTTTAAAATTCCGCAATTACCTGATTTAATAAGCAAAGAAGCAATTTGAATATAACAATCGGGGCGCGCTTCAAATATTACACCAATTACACCAATCGGGGTTGAGATTTTTTTTAAAATCAAACCTTCATCCAGTTCTTTTTGCCATAAAACGCAATTAACGGGGTCATCAAGTTTTATAAGGTCATTTAAGCCTTCAATAAGACCTTGTATTTTATTTTCGTTTAATTTTAATCTGTCAAATGTAGCCTTGTTAATTTCGTTGTTATCAAGCATTGTTTTAGCATGCGATAAATCAAGCTCATTTGCCTTAAGAATTTCGTTTTTTTGTATTTGCAATTTAGCTATAATATTATAAAGGGCCTGATTTTTTACCTCGCAGGATAAGTTCATTGTTTTTAAAAAAGCACTGTTAGCATTTTTTGCAATATTTTCTACATCCATTATACCAATACCAAATTATCCTTAATTACTACATCATCATCATATTTATAGCCGAGAATTTCTTCAATTTTATTTGAATGTGCACCTTTAATTTTTTGAATTTCATCCGAACTGTAGTTTGCAATTCCGCGCGCAAATTCAATATTTTCTTCGTTTACTATTGAAACTATTTCACCTTTTTTAAAATCGCCTTTAACATCAACTATGCCAATGGAAAGCAGGCTTTTTTGATTATTAATAATGGCTTCTTGCGCACCTAAATTAACCTTTATTTCACCCATAATATTTGTAGCGTACGCTATCCAGCGTTTTTTATGAGATAAATTCTGGCTGGGCAAAAAGGTTGTTCCCGTTTCATCATCAAATATTTTTTTAATTATATCAGGGGTTTTGCCGTTAACAATTTTGGCATATACTCCAGATGAAGTTGCAACCTTTGCACCGATAAGTTTTGTAATCATTCCGCCCCTGCCGCCATTAGATGCGCCCTGTGCCATTTTTTCAATCTTTGGCGTAATGTGCTCTACCACTTTAATTAATTTAGCGTCTTTTTCTGTTTTGGGGTTTTTATCATATAATCCGTCAATATCAGACACCATGACCAATAAATCAGCGTCTAATTTAGAAGCTACAATAGAAGACAGTTTATCATTATCCGAAAAACTTGCACGTTCGCATTCCGTAGGCGATACGGTATCATTTTGATTTATTATGGGAATGACACCGTTTTCTAAAAGTTTTCCCAGAGTTGAACGCAAAGACAGATATTTTTTTCTGTTTGAAAAATCATCCTCAACAAGCAGGATTTGCGCTGTTGTAATACCGTATTTTTCAAAACCGTCTTGCCAAATACCCATAAGCAAGGGCTGACCTACGCTTGCAGAGGCTTGTTTATTTGTTGTTGTATCGGTTGAAATATTTAACTTTTTTGCGCCCAGACCTATTGCGCCCGAGGTAACAATAAGGATTTCTTTATTTTCCCTATGCAAATACGAAATATCCTCAATAAAAGAATACAAATGCGACAGCGAAATTTCACCTGCACTGTTTCTTAAGATATTTGTTCCGAACTTAAATACTATCCTTTTTATATTTTGTATCATTTTAATTTAAACCCTACCAAAAGTTCAATTTGGGTAAACTCTTTTTTCAATGATTCTGCTACAGCCATATTTGTTATTTCGCCGTTAAAAGTATTTACCCCGTTAGAAAGGTCTTGATTTTCCTTAATTGCTTCAATAAGACCTTTTTCGCCCAATGATTTTAAATAAGGATAAATCGCATAGGCATAAGCACTTGATGAAGTCTTAGGAACGGCGGCAGGAATATTCGGAATTGCACAATGTAATATTCCGAATTTTTCAAAAGTAGGATTATCAAAAGTTGTAATTCTGTCAATAGTTTCGACATTTCCGCCCTGATCAATTGCCACATCAACAATTACAGAACCTTTTTTCATACTTTTAACCATTTCTTCCGTTATAATTTTCGGAGCTTTTCTGGAATGAACCAAAACAGATGTAATTAATAAATCCGCCTTCGGAATTTCCTGCAACAGTTTTATAGAATTGCAATAATGCGTTTTAATGGAAGCGCCGTAAGCAGTATCAAGCGCAACGAGCTTCTTAGGATTAATATCAAATACCGATACATCGGCACCCATGCCTATTGCTATTTGTGCAGCATTGCAACCGACAGTCCCCGCACCGATTATAATCACTTTACCCGGTTGAACCCCCGGAACACCGGAAAGCAGAACACCTGCACCGCCGTTATTTAATTGCAAAAGATTACAGCCTATCTGCACCGCAACCCTGCCTGCAACCTCAGACATCGGGGCAAGCAAAGGCAAATGCCCCGATTGCATTTCAACAGACTCGGAAGCTATTGTTGTAACTTTATTTTTCAACAATTCGACAGTCAATTCTTCTTCAACTGCCAAATGAAGATAAGAAAATATAACAAGGTCAGGGCGAAAATACTGAAATTCTTCCTTTTGAGGCTCTTTCACCTTAACAAGAACTTTTGAACTATCCCAAACATCCTTAGCGGTATTTACAATAACAGCCCCTGTTTGAATGTAATCTTCATCATCAAAACCCGACATAACACCGGCATTTTTCTCTATAACTACACTCAAACCGTTTGAAACAAGCATTGCAACAACATCTGGAGTGAGCGCAACGCGGGTTTCATTTTCCTTTAATTCTTTAACTACGCCAAAATCGTACTTCATAAAAAGCCCTTTAAGCCTGATAACACTTCTATGATTGATTTTAGCATTTAGTTTGCTATACTGCAATACCTATAAAATTATTCGCCATACCACATAATTTCGCATGCGTAATCAGGTGCGTCAATCAAAGCACCAAGTTTGGTATATTCAATGTTAGTTTCTTGTTTTTGATGCGGAGCAAATGCTTTTGCAACCAATGCAATACCTAATGCAACAAGCGCACCAATTCCGCCATATTTCAATATAGAACGGCTTGCACCGCGCGCATTCATGGCAGCAGAAGACACAAATGAATCACTGGAAGCTAACTCAGCCTTGGTAGGCACAATGTATCTTAAACCTGTACCCACAGCTGCGCCCACACCCGCACTTAAGCCGAGCGAAGGAAAACTTCTTCTTTTTGGTTCTACTCTTGAAATTGCTTCTAGCGCCATACTATCACACTTTCTACACAAGATAATCGTGCAAAGCCCGAGCTTTAACACTAACTTTACTTTTTACTCTTCGTACTTCTTTTGGTCAAAAAAAATATTTGACCTGAAAAATTTGATAATACCTAACCGATTTCTCAAATTTTTTCTATTTTACCATGTAATTTTTTTTATGTCAAGTATCATGAAAAAAATTATTATTGCCTTTAGAAAAAGATAAGATACTAAGTCACTACGCTATAAAGACACCGGAAATTTGTATAGGGTTTTAAAAATCACGCACTAAACCCGGCAAAGTATCATGCTAAACTACTTTGCACATCTGAACAGGTTTAGCTAAATACATACAACTATACTTAATTAGACCCTGAAATTCTCATCACACTCTCACACACCTGTGCATTGAACTGCGTTCGCTAAGCGCAGTCGCGCTAAGCTCACTTGTTCAATGTTCTTTCCGCCTGTGCAATCCACAAGAATTCCAATCCGCAAGCCTCGAAACTCGGCAACGGATTGTAATTCAAAGATTGCTACGGCGGTTCGGTACGGTTTCGAGCTGTCTGTCAATGCTCAACGCATTGACATCACGCTCTCACACACCTGTGCATTGAACTGCGTTCGCTAAGCGCAGTCGCGCTAAGCTCACTTGTTCAATGTTCCCAGTACTTATCGAGCCATTTTGTAGGTTTAACGTAGCGCAAACCGCCTTTACCCATAAAACCTTGGTATGCTTGTTCCGGCGTGGGACGGCCATGGAAAATAAGAATTTTAACGCCCTCCGGGTCTTTCGGCTCTTTAAAGAAGTTTAGAGGGAAGGGTTGCAAACAATTTCTCTTAAAACTTACGCACCAATTTTTATCCCAATATTTTAAAATACCTTTGTTATTCATCATATGAGATAAAAATGCCTGTTCGTTTTTGTAGCGTTTTCTTATATCTTTGCCTTCCTTATAAAAGTTTTCAATAATATCTTTATGTTTTTTGACACAAAACTTAAATACGGATGAATTTCCTATTATATCTTTCGGGAAATCCCAATCTTTTATAATATAAAATTCGCCTTCCTTCTCAAAAAAGCAATCTATATTATCTTTTATAATTACATCTAAATCTAAAAACAGGGCTTCGCCTTCAAGGTCTGCAAGCTGATCCGTAAATAAACCCAATTTTTTCCACGCTTTTTCGGGTAATCCTTCATCATTCAATATAGGCTGCGGACGAACTTCTATACCTTCCATTAAGCCTTCCGGATTATCTGTAAAGCAAACGAATCTATGAGGCAGGGTTAAATTCTTTTCAACCATTTTATAAAGACGATTGACATACTCAGGACCGAATTTATTGCCCCATTTTATGCAGATTACGTTACGTTTGTTTTTATCCATTGTTTACTCCTTTGCTCCTGTAAAATTTACTTCGTAAATTTCTACGTCGCTTTGGTACGGTTTCGAGCTGTCTGTCAATGCTCAACGCATTGACATCACGCTCTCACACACCTGTGCGTTGAACTGCGTTCGCTAAGCGCAGTCGCGCTAAGCTCACTTGTTCAATGTCCGCATAGTGGGAAACGCAATAACGTCTCTTATAGACGGCGAATCTGTTAAAAGCATAACTAATCTATCTATACCCATACCCATACCGCCTGTCGGGGGCATACCGTATTCAAGAGCATTAATAAAGTCTTCATCAATTTCCATTGCTTCCTCATCACCCTGCGCCTTAGCTTGCGCTTGAGCCTCAAAACGGTTTCTTTGATCAATCGGGTCAGATAATTCAGAAAACGCATTAGCTATCTCCCAGCCGTTAACACGAGTTTCAAAACGTTCCGTCAATCTGTCATTATCCCTGTGTACCTTAGCTAAAGGTGAAATTTCGCGCGGATAATCAATAATGTGGCAAGGTTGAATTAAACTTGGTTCGATTTTTTCTTCAAAAACAGCTTCCACAACCTGACCCCAGTTTGCATTTTCATCTGTATGAACGCCGATTGATTGCGCTAATTCTCTTGCATCTTGAGCACTATAAACTTCTAAGAAATCTGCACCTGTTTCATCCTTAATTGAACCAAGCATTGTTTTTCTATCCCATGGCGGGGTTAAATCAATTTCATGCTCGCCATATTTTATTTTAGTTGTACCCAAAACTTCCTGCGCAACGTATGCTACCATGTTTTCGGTTAAAGTCATCATATCGTTATAATCCGCATAAGCCTGATACAATTCAATCATAGTAAATTCGGGGTTATGACGTGTATCTATACCTTCATTTCTGAAACATTTACCTATTTCATAGACACGTTCCGAAACTCCGCCTACAATTAATCTTTTTAAATATAATTCAAGCGCAATTCTAAGTGTTAAATCCATTTCGAGAGCATTATGATGAGTGTTAAACGGCCTTGCATTAGCTCCCGAAGCCGTTGTTTGAAGAGTCGGTGTTTCAACTTCCATAAACCCGTCTTTAGCCAGAAATTCGCGGATTTTTTGAATAATTAAACTTCTTTTCTTAAATGTATCTCTGACCTCGGGGTTAACTATCATATCTAAATACCTTTGACGATAGCGGATTTCAACATCAGATAACCCGTGGAATTTTTCAGGCAAAGGAAGAAGCGATTTTGACAGTAATTTCAAATCAGTTGTTTTAATTGATAATTCGCCCCTCGGTGTTCTTCTTATAGTGCCTGTAAAACCGACAATATCACCAACATCAATTAATTTTAAAAGTTTCATTTTTTCTTCAGGCAAATTTTGTTTATGAGAAAAAATTTGAATTTTACCTGTCGAATCCATTAAATCAATAAACATGCCTGTATTGCGAATTGCCATAACGCGTCCGGCAACCGAGTATCTGTCTTGTGTTTCAACACCCGCTTCCAAATCTTTATATTTTTCCTGCAGGGTTGAAGCATTTGCAGTCTTATCAAATGTATAAGGATAAGGATTTACCCCCATATCAATTAAATCTGTCAATTTTTGAATACGCCCTTCTCTTATGCTTTGAGCCGAGCTGTTGTTTGTTTCTTTTGTTGCTTCCATTTTATTTTCCTTATTAAAAATTGTATTCAGGGATTTCAAATTCTCGTTTGTCTTCATTTCTGCGAGAATATTTTGAATATATTTCAAATGATTTTTCTTTTGATTGTTCTACATATTCTTCTGATAAATATTTCTTATATGTATCATTCAAATTACCTTCATAATTGCCCAAAATATTGGCAAAATCAATCAATTCATCTTTATTTTTACCGCCTGCGTAGGCTTTTGTTTTGGCGTCAGTTCCTGAAGGGCGAATTTCTACAAATTTATCGGAGAATTTTAAATATGTGCCGTCGCCTACAAATGCAATATCTTCAAGGTTTGAAAAATCTAAATTAAAGATAGAAGATAAAATTTCTTTAACATTATCAATGGTAATTTTATTTTCGGCTTTTGCAACAGCAAGCGCCAAATAAAACAGGTCATTCTTTGTTCTTTGCGCTTCACCTTTAATTTTTGCTTCTTTTAATTTATTAATATCAGGCTCAGACTCATTATAATAAGCAATATCAACCCTTGCGTCATAACGGGATATTATGTTATTTTCTTCATAAATTCCATGGAGATGTTCAACCAAAGTTGTATCAATACTGCTGATTAATGCACTCGCCACAATTATTGCTTCGCTTGCGGATTTTTCACGCATTGCAAGGGCAATTCTGTTATTTAAAGATTTAATAGGCTCAATTCCGCCAATAATCATACCGCCTGATTCTTCACCACCAAATATCATTCTCGGATTAGTGCCCAATTCTGTTTTTTTATTGAAAATATCGAAAATAGTTATATTTTCAACATTTTTTTCATATTGAGCTTCAATTTTTTTGACAGCTCCCGCTATTTCTTTAAAACCTACGGGAGTATTGATTATTTTAATGTTTTTAGCATGTGCCCATTCATCCCAAGAAGCAGAGCTTGCTGTTGTTTTAACCATAAAATATGTTGTTTTATCAACCTTATTTAATGATTTAAACCAATAATCCATAATCATTAAAAATGCCTGATTAGCACTAAATACGCACAACAATCTGTCATTATCAAGATTAATGTAATCAACACCCGTTTTTTCTATTATTTCTTTTTTATCAACAGATACTACCTGTACTAAATTTAACCTGTCATGGTCAGGGTCTGTAATTAATACAGCCGTATTTACGGGGTAATTTTTTAATTTTTCGGAATAGTTTAAACTTTCAACAACGGGAAAATACTGTTTTCCTTCTTTATTTTTAGCTCCCACAGTAACATCCAGCGACCAATCATAAAAAGAACCTTCTTTTATATCTTTTCCGATTGAATGGAAAAAGGAATCTTCTTCTTTATTAAACCAGTCAAATGTTTTTGAAATTTCAAGTTTATCAAGAATTTTCGATAAGGTGTTATAAGCACATCCGCCGACAGAGTCGATAATGATTTTATTTTTAAAATCTTTAACAGCTTGAAGATTTTGTTTATTTGCAACGCCGTTTTTCAGGTATTCCACATATAAATCTACCCCGTTATTGAGCTTTTTCATAACTTCTTCATCTATTAAAGAATCATTTGAAGCGCAAAATTCAATTTTATATTCACCCTTTTGTTCAACTGTTTTTAATATACTTTCCATTTTATTAACAAATTCAATGCTTTCATCCGGCAAAAACTGCGAACCTTTATTATTCAAATCTTTTGTAGCATTTTTAACACAAATTCCATGCGAACTTGTAATATATTCAGCTCCGACCAAATCTAATTTAAAAGCTAAAAAAGAAGCAAGCCAAATAGGAATAGTTTGTCTATCTTGAGGAACAAGTGTTCTTATACCCAACGAAGCCTGTATTCTTGCAATTATATCAAGATAGATTTGCGAATTATACCTTACCTCACAGCCTGCAAGTTTAACAAGATTTTTATTCGGATATTTTTCCTTTAATACTAATGCCTTAGCTAACGTTGCAAGGGTAATTCCGATTGTATTAATGGGAAAACGCGTATCATGCGGATATAAAATATTCTGAGGGCCCCTAATACCTGCAGTAGATACAAGTGCTTCTTTTTTATATCCTTCAAACCAACTAATAAGGTTCAAATCTTTAACAAGTTCTCGCGTTAAAGTAAAGGTAAATTTATTTTTATTATTGTAATCAAATATTTTGTCTTTTTTAATATTATCAGGTGTGTTATTTTCCACACTGCTTTTTAGCAGATTTTCCAAATCCATACAATTTTACTCTTTCTTAATAATACCTATAAGATTTTACCATGAAAAAGTTAAAATTATTTATTTTTTCTTTGTTTGCTGAGCATTATATTTTTCTATTAAAGATTTTTGACCCGTAATTTTCTTAAAGAATCTTGTCCAAGCGCCCATAGGCCCTTTTTTGCTTGCTCTTGCATGTTCGTATTCAATTACCGCTTCGCGGGATTCTAACCTGCCCATAGGACGGCAGATTGTTTTTCTGATTAAAAATTCATTAATTATTTCTTCGCAAGTTGCAATTATCGTAGCTCCGAAAAGGCTTCCGTTCAATGTTTCTTTGAATATTGAATTACCCAAATTCATTATTGTTCCGTTAAAGAAGAAGTTTGCAACCTTAAAGCCGATACTTTCGTTCATAACTTCATTTGCCCTTTGGGTATTTTCACCTTTTGATTCAATTAATACGGTATTTCTGAAGTCATTAACGTAAAACCATGATGAAATCATTGTAACAAGCGTTCTTGCAAGGTTAGCCAAGTCACCCGTTTCTGCGCTTTCTTCAAAATTGCGAACATGTGTTTGTAATAACTGTGTGATTTTTTGATATTTATTTCGTCTGTTGTTATGTCGTTTAAATAATTCGTTTAATTCGGCTAATTCTTCCTTATATTTGCCTTTTAACCTTGCAGGATATTGTGTTTCAAGTTTTGCTTCCACTTCTTTGAATATTTTTTCCGAATCTTCATAGTGTTTATTTATTTTATTATTTATAAATTGCCCCGGGGCAGATAAAATCGTGTATGCAGTTTTGAATATCTTTGTAAAACCTTCAAAGATAGCATTCGGCACAATTCTTGTAACTTTTTCCGAAAATCTCAGCTCGCCGCCTTCTTTTAGAAGCTGAATATGGTTTTTATAAATACCGAGAACCGGCGCAACGTTTTGCGTTCCTTCGGCTGCTAAAAGATTATTTATTTCATCTTCAAGGTGAACAACATCAACTTCAGTGCTTTTTTTGGTTATTTTCTTTTTGAAGTTTTCAAGTATTACAAATACGTTTTTCTTATGCGTTTTCGGATTATTCATCATTAAAGTATCGTCAATTCTATCTATAATATCACGATCCAAAAATGCGTCTGCAGTATCTTGTAAATAGGTGTTAATCTTATCGGAATATTCACTCAAAAGCTGTCTTCTTGCAACTTTTGCCGCATATTCACCTTTTGTAAAACGAGAAGTCAAATAAATTGCACTTGCCATTAATGAAGCAACAGCAACCTTTAACAGTATGTGCCTGTTTTTCTTTTTGGGTTTTTGGGTGTTGTTATTTTGGGTTTCCTCGGGCTTGATAACCTCTTTTTGAACTGTAGTTGTAATGTGTATATCGCGAATAAAATCTTTGTATAAATTATTAGTATCTTTTTTATCTAAATTCTTTATTGTTGTTTCAACAACGGGAATAGATGTGTGCTTTTTATTTTCTTCTTGTTTTAATGCTATTTTCCTTGCTTTTTCAGGTGTTAGAGGAATTAATGATTTATGTTTTCTGACCCTTGAAATAATTTCGGCAGCAAGGGCACTTCCTGCAATAACAATAGCGCTTAATACCACGTTATTTTTCGTATATTTATTTAAAGCACCTAAAGACAGGAATGTCAAACTTGCACTTATTCCTACCCTTGACAATTCTTGGCTCAAACGGTCTTTTTCGGCTTTTTTAGCTTCTTCTTTGTCATTTTTTTCAAGCATTGAGATGTTATACATATCTTTTGATGACAAAATTCCGCCCACAGTGGCTGTTGCGATTCTGTTCAGCGTTCTTTCATCACGAGAAGCATAATTTTTTGCCGTTTTTGTAATTTTATCGGCACTTGATTGCGCAAATGCACTTCCCAGCTTTGAAACATCCCCGTTATCCGTTGTGCAAAACTGCTCCAGAATTTTTTTGACAAGCTCATAACTTCTTTGAGATTCTATTTTCTGAGTTCGCTCTTTAATAAAGCCCAGGTTTGCTATTGCACTGCCTAACGGGCGCAAAGGCGTCTTTTTTAGACATTTACAAAGCCAATTAATTATATCAAAAGGCATATCTACAAACGGATATTTAATTGTATAAAAGATATCGCCCAGAAGTGTGTTTTTGTCAACTGTAATCATATTATTGGCAGTGCTCAAGCCTGCATCTTGTATCTTCTGTGCAAAGTATCCGTCTTTGCCTAAAATGCTGTCTATAGCTTCCGTAATCTTGTTAATATTTTTGTATGTAATTGTAGAAGATGATTGAACTTTTTCAAACATATAAGTAGGATCTGACGTAAAAGAAGGATTTTGGTCAGATTTAAAAGGAGCATTTTTAAAAGGGTTTGTGCCCTTGTTGTTTTTCTGCTCCAACGACATGCGATTGCCATTGTATCGGTTGTAATGGTTATTTAGCTTCACACATACCTTACTTATAGTATTGAATATACTATAGCATTCTTACAGTTTACACACATGAGTCAAAAAACATGAAAAGAAAATATTTTGCCATGTATAATGAAGTTTTCTATATTTTTGTTAATAATTTGTATTAATGGTTAAAATAAACTATCCTTTTAATTAGATAATATGGATAAATCAGGCAGAATTTTAATAGTAGATGATGAAAACATGGTCACAAAAACACTTTCAATGCTTTTGGGACTTGAAGGTTTCAGTGATATCACCGCATTTAACAACCCGCAAGATGCGCTTTTGTGGCTTAAAGATAATGATGTAAATTTGATAATCAGCGATTTTATCATGCCCCAGATGAACGGTATTGATTTTTTAAATAAAGCAAAGCCCCTGGTTCATCATGCCTCTTTAATTCTTTTAACAGGTTATGCGGATAAAGAAAATGCCATTAGGGCAATTAATGAAACAGGGATTTTTAAATACATTGAAAAACCTTGGGATAATACAAATCTTATAATTAATATTAAAAATGCACTTGAGCAATCCCGTCTTAAAAGAGAGCTTGATACAAAAATTAAAGAGCTTGAAGAAGCTAATCAAAAACTTGAAAAATATTCTAAAAATCTTGAAGATATTGTTCAGGAAAGAACTTTAGAATTAACAAAAGCAAATTCTAAACTAAATGCCGTTATTACAAATTGTGCAGACGGTATAATTCTTTTTGACAGTGATTTTAAAATTATAGAATTAAATTCAAAAGCGATTGAATTATTTGCCCAGGATAAAAAAATATTAATAGGGCAGAATTTGTTTGACCTTATGGTTAACGAGAAAAAGCAGTTTTCTAAATCCGAATTAAATTCAAAA
>JAFVFO010000012.1 GCA_017475485.1 Candidatus Gastranaerophilales bacterium
AAAAATAAAATATTTTATATTTATATATATTTCATCATCTATAATAAAGACAAAATATTTGTGCAAAAGTGTTTAAAACGTTTAATATATATGGTTTTTAGCATGTTTAAAAGTTGTGTAAAATATTAACAATTATTCAACAGGCTACATTTTTATTGCTTTAGAAATTGTAATGCAGGTGATGTTACTTACCCCCTCTTTTTTTAACGTATTTATAACTTCTTCTATGGTTGCGCCTGTTGTGATTATATCATCTATTAATAATATTGGCTTATCTTTTATTTTATTGATTATTTTTTTATTAATTTGATATGCCCCTAATACGTTTTTTCTGCGGTTTTTTGCTTTGTATTGGGGTGTTATATTTTTAACTTTTAAAATAGCGCTTTTGTAAAATTTTAATCCCGAAAGTTTTGAAAACTCTTTTGCTACAAGATACATGTGCTCATAACCGCGCATCCATTTTGTTAAATAAAAACTCCCCGGATAAACTATAATAAAGTCATTATTTAATTTTAATTTTTTAAAATATTCAAATAACAGCTGTGCAAGCACCAAAGAGGCTTGTTTTTTATGGGAAAATTTTAAAAGATGAATAATGGTTTTAACGGTTGTTGTATAAACACAGGCCGAATAAATCGGAATTGAATTATAAATTTTGTGTGGAAAACCCGATAAGAAATTAACATCTTTTGCACAGTTTTTGCACAATAAATCATCTGTTTTTGCACAGGAGCACACAATACATTTTTTCTTGTAAATTAAATCAAGAATTTTTAATAATAAACCTTTAAACATCAAATAAATTGTAGCACAAATTAAAAAATGTATTTAAACACTTCTTAACTGCAGGCTTTGCGCTATATGTTCGATTTTAATATCTTGTGAGCCTTCAATATCGGCTATTGTTCTTGAAATTTTTAAAATTCTGTCATAAGCTCTTGCTGATAAATTAAATTGATTGATTGCATTTTTTAAGAAAACTTTTGTTTTATCATCAATTTTGCAATATTTTTTAATTAGTTTTGAAGTGAGTTCCGAATTGGTTAAAATACCGTCATTTTTATAGCGTTCAAGCTGAATTTCACGCGCTTTTACAACCCTTTTTCTGATTGCTTCGGAGCTTTCTGATTGTATTGAATTTAATAATTCTTCATCAGATAACCTCTGTACTTTTATTTGAATATCAATTCTATCTAATAAAGGGCCCGACAGGCGCGATTTATAACGGTTTATTTGAAACTCAGAACATGTACAATTCTTCTTTGAATCGCCTAAAAATCCGCACGGGCAAGGGTTCATTGCGCCTATTAAAATAAAATTTGCAGGATATTGAACACTGATTTGTGCTCTTGAAATAGTTACAATATTATCTTCTAAGGGTTGTCTTAAAACTTCAAGCGTTGTTCTTGGAAATTCAACCATTTCATCTAAAAATAAAACACCTCTGTGAGCTAAAGTAATTTCCCCCGGTTTCGGGTTAGACCCGCCCCCGATTATACCGACGGAACTTGCAGAGTGGTGCGGAGAGCGAAAAGGCCTTTTTGTAATAAGAGGATGAGTTCTGTCTAATAATCCTGCTATAGAATATATTTTTGTTAATTCTATACATTCTTGAGCTGTTAAAGGGGGTAAAATAGACATAAATGCTTTAGAAAGCATAGTTTTACCCGACCCCGGCGAACCCGACATTAAAACATTATGCCCGCCTGCAGCGGCAATTTCCAGTGCGCGCTTTGCTTGGGTTTGACCTTTAATGTAAGAAAAATCAACATCAAAATTGCAATCTTGATTAATAAAATCATTTATATTTCTTTTTAGTTTTTTAAGCTCGCAATTGTTGTTTAAATATTCAACAACCTGAGATAAATTATCTGCACCAAGTGCTTCCACTTCATCTATAAAACTTGCTTCTTCAAGGTTTTCAGTCGGAAGAATTAATTTTTCTATACCCATTTTTTTAAGTTCACACATTATTGCAATTATTCCGTTAACCGCCCTTAAAGAACCATCTAATGATAATTCACCCAAAAAAGCAATTTTTGGGCTGATTTCGCCTTTTACAATTCCTTCTTTGCCTAAAATTCCAATAGCCATAGCAAGGTCATAGCTCGAGCCTTCTTTTTTTAAATCGGCCGGTGCTAAATTAATTACAACCTTGGTTGAAGGAAAAGAATAGCCTGAATTCTTAATTGCAAGCCTTAAACGTTCTTTTGCTTCCGATATTGCGGTATCCCCCAAGCCGATAATTGAAACTTGCGGCAGAGAATTAATTGTATCTGTTTCGATATTAATTTCGCAAACCGATAAACCTGATAATGCCATACTTTTAACAGATACTACCACTTATATTTCCTCGCTTTTATTAGGGATTAATTTTAACAGTTTAACATTAGCTATTTCAAAACTCGGATTTAAGTCAAGCGATGTTTTGTAAAACTGAATTGCGTCTTGTTTTTTATTTTCTGCCTGATTATATAAACCTAAAAGATAGTAATAGTAATAATTTTTTTCTAACGTAAAAGAAGCCGTCTTAATTAATCCTTTTGCATTTTTAAAATTTTTATTTTCTAAATCAAGAGCAATCATTTCACCAAGTGCATTTTTATACATTGGATTAACACTTAAGGATTTTTTTAAAAATTCTTCCTTTAAAACAGAATTTTTTTGAGCTATAGAAATTGCACAATTGTAATAACTGAAATGATTTTGCGGTAATTTATCAAGTTTTTGTGTTGTGCGTATAATATCTTTTGGGTTTTTAGCATAGCCTCTTTGGGCTAATTCTAATTTTATTAAAATTTCGCTATTTAATTTATCAAGTTTTAAGGCATTTTTATACATTTTAATTGAGCCTTTATAATCTTTATGAATATAGCGGATATCGCCAAGCCCTATTAACGTATCAAGATTATTTTTTTCAATTCTGTATGCGTTAATAAAATAAGCATTTGCGCGTTCTATATTACCGGAAGCAAGCTCTGCTTTTGCATAAAGGGCGATTATTTTATCGTTATTTTTATCAAAATTTAAAATAGAAAGACAATCTTTTTTTGTTTTTTCATAATTGCCTTCTAAATATGTTTTATAAACAAGAGCATATTTTTTTTCTTTATCGTTTTTGCCGTTTTGCGCAATAATTAATTGTTTTTTTGATTGAATGGTATCTTTAAAATCAATAATTTTTTGATTTTTTTCTAATTTTTTAATAATGTCGAGTGCGTCTTGATATTTTTTAGAAGCAAATAAAATATCGGATTTTAAAAGTTTATAGTTAATATTTTCATTATTTAAGGAAATAGCTTTATTAATCGCATTTTGTGCTTTATGGTAATCTTTTTGTTCAAAATAGCTTTGAGATAATAAATAATTATAGTAATCATTTTTTTGATATTGTTCTTTTTTGGATAATAATTCAAGATTCGCTTCATGAGCTGAATTATCAAAAAATATGCTGGAATAAATCTTTGCAAAAAAGATTTCATCATCATAAGAAAGCTGACTTTTCGGTTTATAGCTTGTTTCTAAGTCGTTAATATTATCAAAATATTGATTTTTATAGATAATTTTATCTTCTGATTTATGAGCAAGCGAGAAAAAACCTATTTTATATAGAATTTGCGATAAATTTAAAAGCATTATGTCGCTATCTAACTTATCAATAAGATTAGAATATTCCATATAAGCACTTGTCGCGTTGCCTTGATTGAATTTTGAAGTAATTGAGATAAATTCTTGTCTGTAATTTTCTTTATCTTCCTTAATTTCGGTTTTATTTTCTTCATTATTTAAAAAACTATCAACAATATTTGCCAAATTAAAATAATCGGCATTAAAAGTTTTCTGCGTTTCATTTCTTATTTCAAGTGTTTTTTTAGGCTCAAGCAAATTACCCGAACAAAAAGAAACCAAGGCAGGCATAAATAAAAAAGATATTATAATTCTTTTTAATTTCAGTTTAATTTTTAAACCCTCGTATCTTAATTATAGTACTTGTTAAATATTTCAACAAGTTTTCTCTGGTGAGGTGTATGAATATTCTCCTCATTAGTTAGAATAGCATATAAATCTTTCAAATTAAACTCTTTCAGAATAATTTCATCAAATTCAGGGATATTTGAAAAATCATTCACAATAACTTTTAAAATGTCATATACCGCCAAATTCATAAATGTATTAACCAAATTAGCGTCAAAATGAGTATTTTTACCGTCAAGGATGATTTTTAAGGCATCTTCGATTTTCATTTTATTACGATAATGCCTTTTACTTGTTATGGCGTCAAATACATCACAAATAGCTAAAATTCTTCCGCCCAAAGGTATTTCTTCACCTTTTAAACCTTTAAAATAGCCCGAACCGTCAAATTTTTCATGGTGCGAAGAAGCAATTTCCGTTACATCTTTAAAATTCTTTGAAATATAAACATTTTTTAAAATATTATGCGTGAATTTAACATGTTCTTTAATATGTTCATATTCTTCAGGGGTTAATTTACCTTCTTTTTGCAAGACGGAATCTTTAATACCGATTTTACCTATATCATGCAAAAGAGAGGCATTTTTAATAACTTCTTTTTCATTATTTGATAATTTTAATTTATCGCAAATTAATTCAACATAAGCCGTAACTCTTTTTGAATGACCCGCTGTTATTTTATCGCGAGCATCTATTGAAGCGGCTAAAGTATTAATAAAACTTGAAAAGAGCATTTTTTGTTCTTCTATAAGTTTTTGCTGTTTATTAAATAAATTAGCGTTTTCAATTGCAATACCGGCAGAAGAACCTATTGCAATTAATAAATCTTCGTCTTTTTGGGTAAAATCGCCTTCTAATTTATTTAATACCTGAAATACTCCGACAATTTGATGAGATAGGTTTCTTATCGGCATACAGAGAATATTTCTTGTTTTATAACCTGTTTGAAGGTCAATTTCTTTATTAAAATATTCGCTTTCATAAGCATTTTTAATATTGATTGTTTCGCCCGACATTGCAACATGGCCTGCCAAGCCCTTTGAAATAGGAAAACGAATTTCCTGCATTTCAAGCCCGAGTGCAACTTTAGACCATAATTCCTGTGTTTCATCATCAAGCAAAAATACGGTACATCTATCCGCCTGAAGTGCTTGCTGAATTTGCTGAGCAATCATAGTCAGTAAAGAATCAATATTTGTTTCTATTGCAATTGTTCTTCCGACCTGTAAAAGTGCTAATAAGGCGTCATCTTTAATTTCATTCGGGATGAAAGAAGGCGGAGCGGGGTTAATGATTTTTTGCTGGTTTTCAAGCTCTATTTTTTGTTTATATTTTAAAATAGCTTCGTCAATCCCTTTGATGTCGGAAGTTTTGATATATAAAGAGGCTTTTATATAATTAAGCGCGGTTTCAATATTTTTTTCATAATATTCAATTAAACTTGAACAAAAAAGGTTAATTTTTTGTGCGCCTAAAGAACAGGATGAATTTGCAAGATATTTTGCGTCATTTAAAAGGCCTAAAGTAAGATAATATCTTGCACCCTGCCTATAATTATTAATTGCAAGGTAAGACATTGCAATAGATACCAAATCAAATTGTTTAAGTGCAATCGCAGATTTATGAACAGTTTCCAGTATTTGTGAATTAAGAAGTTTATCTTCGCAAATATGACTGAAAAACGAGTTAATGAGGAACTCCTTAATTTCTTTTTGATTTGTTTTAATTAAAGCCTTGGTCATACTCTATCCTTAGTTATTATTTTAAGGTTATTTAGGGTCATTGTCAATTTTTTGTCGATTTCCTTCAAATGGATGATTTAATCTCAAAATATATATCGCATAATTTTGATGTAAAGAATAGATTTCCCCAAAGAATATTATGACTAACGCGCAAAAAACACTGGATAAGGCAGTTGCTGCTCACCAAAGGTATTTGTTGAAATCAACAAATGAAGACTTATCGGAAGCTATCAACTGTTACATAGAAACAATAAAAGAAGACCCCAAGGCAACAAGTGCCTACTATCGTTTGGCTACCTTGCTGCATAAAGACGGGCAAATCGGAGTTCAAAGTGCAATTGAACAGTGCAGAAAAGCTGTCAATTTGAGCCCGAAAGACGCTAATGCCCACATGTATTTAGGGTATTTTCTTTCGTTAAATCAAAGTTTTGATGAAGCACGCGAAGAATTTCAGCAAGCACTAAAATTGAACCCGGCAAAATCCCGCACAAGAATAGTTCTTGCGCTTACAATGCTTGAAAAAATTAAAAATAATCGCACCAAAAAAACCATTACCGATTTTACAAATGCAATTTATTACGGATTAACAGGTACTGTAATGAGCCTGTTTGATACATCTTGCATTAAAATGGTTTATCAAAATTTAAAAGATGATTTAAACTTTGCAAAATATAAAACCGTAGGCGGATTTTTAGAAAAAATACATTCCGATAAAAAAGCATACAATACTTATTTATCTGTTGTTGATAATTCTAAAAAATCAATTTCCGTATATGAGCGCATGGCGCGTATTGCAATTAAGAAAAATCGCCACGATATTGCTTTTGACTGCTTAAATAATGTTGTAATTTTATCAAATAATGACCCTATGAAGGTTGTAAATGCTATTGAATATGTTGAGCAGTATCAAAGTGATAAAACAGATACCTTAATTAATTACTATACAATTTTAGCAAATCATTACCCTGAATTATCAAAATGCTATTACGAATTAGGGCATTTATATCTTAAAAAAGATGAAAAAATAAATGCACTGTCAGCGTTTAAACTTGCCCTAAAATATGAAGATAATAACCCTTATTATCAAAATTCCTTGGCTTATGCTTATGTTCAATTGGAACAATATGACGCGGCTATTGAATTATACAAAAAAGCATTGGAACAAAATCCTAATGACGAATGGTCTGCTGTTGTGGCACAAGCCTTAGCAACTATTTATCATCAGGTTAAAGGTAATTCGGAAGCTGCAATTTCTATGCTTGAAAACAGCTTACTGTTAACAAAAAACAAAGCTCAAATTTATGAAGCAATTGCAGATATTTATTATGATATAGAAAATCTTGATTTAGCTGTAGAATATTACAATAATGCGCTTGAACAAGATAGTGAAAATCCGAAAATATACTCCCGTCTTGCTATGGCTTATTGGGAAAAAGATGAAATTGAAAAATCAATTGTTTATTATTCAAGAGCTCTTGAATTAGACCCCGGATATGAAATAGCGTATAATAATTTAGGTGTAGTATTCCTTGACGGTTTAGGGGATGCTAAACGCGCAATTGATTATTTCAAAAATGCAATTGAATTAAATCCTAATTATGTTCTTGCGCATTTTAATTTAGCAAGAAGCCATGAAGTATTAGGTGAAAAAATTGCTGCTGCTAAACAATATCAAAAATCATTAAATTTAAATAAGCAAACTCAGGAATTTGATAGTAAAATAATAGAAGAAAGATTATACAAACTATTTGAAACCTAATAACATCACCAATGAGAAAACTTAAAAAAATCTTCCAATCAACTTTTATGCGTGTGGTAAGTATTGTACTTATCATATCGTTTTGCATGAGCGGATTTTTCTTTTATGATTCATACAAAAGGCAAGGTGATAAATTAAAAGGATATTACTGGGTTTACAAAGGGGATAAGGCTCTTAAAAAAGAAAAGTTGCAAGAAGCTATCTATTGCTACGAAAAAGGTGTAAAATATCATCCGACACATTATAAGGCATTGTATAACCTCGGAAATATTTATGTCGTTTATGAAGATTATTATTCTGCACTGAAAAATTATGAAAAAGCCCTTAATATTAAACCCGATTATGAAAGAGCAAGAATTGATTATGCTTTAATTTTATCACAGGTATATAGGGTGGATGATGCAATCGAGCAATATAAAAAGGTTCTGGAATATCAGCCTAAATTCATTAAAATCCCTTTTTTGATAGACAGCAAAAAATCTTATTTTCATAATCGCGGAGTTGCCTATTATAACATGGGGCTTGCATACAGAACAAAATCATTACTTGCAGGTATAAATAAGCAAACGAACAGAGAATTATTAAACCAAGCCGCAAAAAACTATGAAGAAGCCTCTGAAATTTTGCAATCATATAATGCTAATTATAATTTAGGATTAATATATCAACTGCTTAAAAATAATCATCAGGCGGCATTTCACTATTGCAAAGCAATAGAATTATCTCCCATGGAATATGAAGCGCACTTTAATTATGCGGTATTATTGAATGATATGAAAGAATACCAAGGCGCGCAGGAAGAATTTCAAAAAGCCGGTCTGGTGCTTGATTCTAAGGGTGAAGCAAACAAGACAAAATATATTTATGACATTTTAAATGATGTTAATCAAAAAGCGGTTTTACATCCCGATAAAGAAGAAAGCACTGCGCCTGAGCAGGTTTTTGAATACAAAAGCGGAAAACTTATTACGGATACAAAACCTAAAAAGAAAAAAGAAGATGAATTATTAAAGTTCTATGCTCGTTGTGCAAAATATGAAACATACTATAAGGCAGGAAAAAATGGATAATATTTTATACAATTTTATATATTCTTTGATTAAATCCTATGAAGATTCTCAAAATAGAGTTGAACTCATTGAAGGCTTTTCCAGAGCATTGTCTTTGTTTTTTCCTATGTGTAATGTAAGCATTTATTTAATGGATGAATTTTCATACTGTTTAAAGGATTTTACAAAGCCTTGGGAGAATTTGGCACTAGATGAAAAAAATTCAGAAATTAAAAAATATTTTGATAATTTTTTAGTTAAAAAATCAAACTATGAAATATTCGGAAATTATATTTATTTTCCTATAGTGCAAAGGAATAAAACCCTTGGTATAGTAGAAGTTAAATCATCAAAACTTATTGATAAAGATAATGATTTTATCAGTATTCTGCCCCTTATAACAGCGCAAGTTTCAATGATAATTTCAACCCTTAAAAATAAGGAGCAAATTAAACTTACTTCTAAATTTCATCAAACTCTAAAAAATATTGCCCAAATTACCCAAACCCAATATGAGCTTGATTATATTCTTCCTATTATGGGAGAAATGATTGACGGATTTGTATCTGAGCATTTGATTTATATTTTTATAAAAAATAAGAATAAAAAGGAATATAAGTTAATTTGGCCAAACAAATGTTCCGATAGCAAGATTTATGAATATTTAGAAAGAATTACTCCGAAATCGGATACTATAATAGAACGTGACGGAAAAATGGGAATTTTTCCGCTTATAATTGATTCAAAGCCTTATGGTGCAATTGTTGCATATAATCATTTTGATAAAATTACAACACGAGAAATAGAATACTTAGAAGAAATTAAAGCGCAGGCGCAATCTACCCTGACGCGCGCAAAATCATATATTGAAGTATTGGAACATGCAACACTCGATGCTTTAACAGGATATAACAATCGTCATCAATTTGAAAAAAGGCTAAAAGAAACAACAAATACCGCAAAAAGACAGAATTCTCCCTTGTGCTGTATTATGTCGGATATTGATTTCTTTAAAAAGGTTAATGATACTTACGGACATGCCGTTGGCGATTGTGTATTAAAAACGGTTGCAAAAACTATTAAAAAAGAACTGCGCGCAGAAGACATACCTTCAAGATATGGCGGAGAAGAATTTATATTTTTACTTCCGAATACGAAAATTGACGAAGCACGGATTGTAGCGCAAAGGTTAAGGCTGGCGGTTGAAAATAAAAAAATTAATATTGAAGAATATAAAATTGAAGGAACAAAAGAAATATCAGTTACTATTTCGATAGGGGTTTGCGAATTTAATAAAATAAAAGATAAAGAGCCCCAAATGCTTTATGAGCATGCAGACAGCGCCCTATATGAAGCTAAAGAATCAGGCAGAAACAGAGTTGTAATCTATAAAGATATATAGCTTTATAATTCTATTTCTTCATAATCACCCATATCTTTTAGTTGTTTTTCTTTTAATTTATGAACAGTAGCGTCAACTAATAAATCAAAAGACTTCATATTTTTTATTTTAGGTGAAAATTCTTTTATTAAGGTTTCTCTCACCATTTTTTCCAGTTTTTCATTATCCTCGTTAATGGCTTTTGCTTCAGGAATAATGTAATCTATATATCTTGAACCTATTTTATAATCTTGTAAGCCGGAAAACATTGCCCATTTCAGCCTCGGGCTTATGTCTTTTAATTTTTGTACAAGTTTAAAATTTTTAAAATTCATTTTCCTATACCTCTGGAACTTGTTTGTATGTGAGTTGCCTATTTAAAGTAAGCTGAAAAAATAAAGTGATAAATATTTGAGTTATGTTTACAAAACTTTACTTTTATTTCACTACTTGAAATAATGGTAAAATATGCTATCATGTATAATAAGAAATGGCAGGGCAAAAGCCCCACCATTTAGCCCTAGAAGAGAAGCAAAACTAGGTCTATCAAAAGCCTTACAGCCTGTAAGGCTTTTTTGATGAACTGTATTCTGTTCATGTTCTTTTTCCTTCCTACCTCATTTGTCAACTAGTATTCTGGGGGGTAGGTGTCGAGGGCATATTAATTTTTCAAAGTACTTCTAATATTATATAGTATTTTTTATTATTTGAAAAGCTAAAAACAGATATTAAAAAATTTGAATTTATGTTAAGTTTAGTGCATACTTCTAGTATAAATTCTTTACATATAAACACTTTTAAAATATAGTTAAATTAATGATGATAATAAGAGGGCTAATAAGTGGATAAGTTCAAATTGGACAATTATGATAGGCAACCTTCAGAATACCCAAGGTACTCAACAAATGCCAACATTAAAGTAGTCGGAGTTGGCGGCGGCGGCGGAAATGCTGTTAATCGAATGATAGCTTCCGGACTCAGCGGTGTTGAATTTTGGGCAATGAATACAGATGCACAAGTGTTAGAAATGTCCAGTGCACCAAGAAAGGTTCAGTTAGGTACTAAATTAACTAATGGTTTAGGTGCAGGCGGTAATCCTTCAGTTGGCGAAAAAGCAGCGGAAGAATCCCGCGAAGATATCACAGTAGCACTTGATAGCGCCGATATGGTATTTGTAACTGCCGGCATGGGCGGTGGTACAGGTACAGGGGCAGCTCCCGTAGTTGCTAAAATTGCCAAGGAAATGGGTGCTTTAACAATCGGTGTTGTTACAAAACCGTTTAAATTTGAAGGTAAAAAGCGTTTAGCTCAGGCACTTCAAGGTCTTGAAAAATTAAAAGAAAATGTTGACGCTCTTATTGTTATTCCTAATGATAAATTAATGGAAGTAGTTGAACGCAGAACAACATTCAAAGACGCTTTCTCGGTTGTTGATGAAGTATTGTTGTCAGGTGTTCAAGGTATTTCAGATATAATTCTTGTCGGCGGTTTGATTAACGTTGACTTTGCTGATGTTAAGACTATTATGCAAAATTCAGGTTCTGCCTTAATGGGTATAGGTAAATCATCAGGCGAAGGAAGAGCGCTGGAAGCTGCCAAACTTGCAATTGATTCTAAATTGCTTGAATGTTCAATTAATGGTGCTACAGGTATCATCATGAATGTTACGGGCGGCCCTGATATGACATTATTTGAAGTTAATGAAGCTGCAAGTGTTATCCATGATGCTGTGGCTGACGATGCGGAAGTTATATTCGGTGCGGTTGTTGATGATAGAATTCAAGGAGAAATCCAAATCACAATTATTGCAACAGGTTTTGAATTAAAAAATGGCGAAGTTGCTCCGGTAAATGCTTCTGATAATAAATTATCTGCAGCAGGCTTATTTGGCGGTTTTAATACCGGCTCTTTAAGTTCATCAAGCTCTTTCCCGTTTGGCATGCCTCAAAATGAAGAAAAACAAAGAGAACAATCTCCAAGCAGTTCATCTTCGTTAGACATTCCCGAGTTTTTAAATCCTAAAAACAGATTATAATCAGAATTTTAAATTATTAAATTAAAAACCTGTCTTATGTAAGACAGGTTTTTTTAAATATCTAACCTCTATTTATTAAATCTTTTATTTCATCAACCACAATCTGCATGGCTTTTGAGGTTTTAATATCTTTTTTCATTTTATCGTATTGATACATTATTGTGGTATGGTTCTTCTTAAATTCTATGGCAAGATTAGGATAGCTTAATTCTAATAATTCCCTTGTTAAATAAATTGCATACTTTCTTGCATTAACAATTTCTTTTCCTCTTGCATTAGATAAAATATCTTCTTTTTCAATAGAAAAATATTTTGCAACAGTATCTAAAATATTATTCACTGTTATTTTTTTCTTTTTATCGTTTAAATTAAGATATTCTTTTATATTTTCAACAGTTAATTCCGTGTTATCTAAAGAAGCCATAGTGCTTGCTTTGTTGTATGCGCCTTCTAATTCCCTTATGTTTGTTGAAAATTCCTTAGCTAATAATTCAGCCACAACATCCGATATAGGAAAATTGGATAATTTTGCATGATGAGATATGATTTTTGTTCTTGTTTCTAAATCGGGAATAGTAATTCCTGCTTCTATCCCCCATTTAAAACGGCTTTTAATTCTGTCAGGTATTAATTCAAAAGCGCTTAAGGGCCTATCTGAAGCAAAAACAACCTGTTTTCCCGCTTGATGAAGCGCGTCAAATGTATTAAAAATTTCATCCTGTGTTCTTTTTTTGCCTTCAATCCATTGAATATCATCAATTAATAAAACATCAATATTGCGATACATATCGCGGAATTTTTTCATTTTTTCATTTAAATCAACCATACTTTTATTGGAATTTAAGGCTTCAATTAACTTATTTCCGAATTCTTCCGCTTTCGTATAACGTATTTTTAAATTAGGAAAATTTCTTAAAATTTTATGTCCTATAGCTTGCATTAAGTGCGTTTTACCCAAACCAACAGAGCCTGAAATAAATAAAGGATTAAACTTTTTTTGTCCCGGGTTTTCGGCAATCATACGCGCAACCTGATATGCAAGGCGGGAATTTTGCCCTTCTATAAAATTTTCAAATGTATATTTTAAATTTAAACCGCAGAAAGAGTGCATTTGTGCTAAATTTTCCATTTTTTTAGCGGTTTCGATATGCTCTTTTTCTTTAGGCTTAGGCATTTTTTTGGGTTTAAGAGTTTCATCTAATTTAAAGCGCACCGCACGTTTTAAACCTGTATATTCTTCAAGAGCATTTTCAATATCTTTATTGTGTTTTGTTTGAAGAAATTGTATTGCAAAATTTTGGTTGCTTTTAATTAAAAATATTCCGTTATCTGTTTCTTCATAAAGCCCCGTAACCGGTTCAAGCGTAGATAACCAAGGACTTGCAAAAGATATCCTGTTGTTTAGAATTTGTATAAACTCATCCCAAGATTTTGTATCAGTAGTTTGTATAGCCACTAAAATTCCTTTGTTGTAACTTCCATTTTAATACTTAAAGGCAAAATATAGTTAATAGTCATGCCCTTTTTTATATTTTACTATAAATAAAAAATGTAGTAAAATTTATTTATGATTAATAACTCAAGGCTTTTTGACGCTGCGCGCGACCTTTTTTCAAAATATGCCCAAAGAACAAGGCATGGGATTTTGCCTGTTCGTTTTTTCTTTGAGCTTACCCACAGGTGTAATTTATTCTGCCCATATTGCTATTTAGGTAAAAACAGAGTTAAAGAAGAAATGACCACAGTACAGTGGCTTGATGTTATTAAACAAATTCCTTTTTATTCTTTTATTACCCTTGTCGGGGGTGAACCTTTAATCAGAGAAGATTTCCCTGAAATCCTATCGGCATGTGCAAAAAAAACATACAATAAAACCCATGTTGTTACAAATGGTGTTTTAATTGATGAAAAAATAGTTGATTCTTTCATTAAATCAAAACTTTTACTTTTAAGCGTTTCGCTTGACGGCTGGATGGAGCACCATGACATTGAAAGAGGGCATAAAGATAAAACAAAAAGTGCATTTAAGCGAATTTTAAAAAACTTAGATGATTTATCTTTGCAATGTAAGGCTTCTCATACAAATATCATGGTTGATATAAAAACAATTGTATTAAAAGATAATTTAGAAGACATTTTAAAATTATATGAATTTGCAACAAACAAAGGTTTTGAATTTTTCTCAATTTCATTTTTAAGAAACAATAATTTAAAACAGAACCCTTGTTTATCGGATAATTTCACAAAAGAATTTTATGCTCAAAATTACCCTATAGAACCATATTTCGATATGGAAAAATTTGAAAAAATTTATCTTGAAATGCAAAAAATGAAAAAATATTCAAAAACAAAAATTCGTTTTGCACCTAAATTTGACGAACATAACTCTAAATTAGAGCTTGATAAAATAAAAAGATTTTTTACGGAAGTCAATAAACCCGTTAATGAAATTTATGAACCATGTTTATACCCATGGGCAAATACAATAATTAATCCAATGGGTGATATCTATCCTTGTTTATCTTATAAAATGGGTAATGTTAAAGATACAAAAATCATAGATATATTTAATTCGCAAAAATATCTGCGCTTTAGGGAAAATCTTAAAAACTCGCATGTTTTCTCATCTTGCCAAATGTGCTGCGAGTTGAAGGTTAAAGGAAAATAAATGAAAAAATTAGCAATAATAATATCTATCCTTTTTTTAAATTTATCTTTTTGTTTAGGGTTAGAAGAAGGATTAAGCGTTACAACACTTCCTTCCGGACAAAAAGTAATTATTAAAGAAATACACGATAATGCGATTGTAAAAATTGATACCTGGATAAATACAGGTTCAATTAATGAAGACGATAAAACAAACGGAATAAGCCATTTTTTAGAGCACTTATTTTTTAAAGGTACACAAAAATACCCAACCGGAACTTTTGATAAAATCTTAGATTCAAAAGGTGCGCATGTTAATGCTGCAACAAGTAAAGATTACACGCATTATTATATTGAAATACCTTCCGAATATTTTGATTTAGCATTGAATTTGCATGCAGATATGCTTCAAAACCCAATGATACCAAGAAAAGAACTTGAAAAAGAAAGAAGCGTTGTTATAGAAGAAATATCAAAAACCAAAGACAGCCCCTCGAACAGGGTTTTTGATAATATTTATAAAATATTCTATGAAAAATCAAATCATCCATACAAAAGAACGGTTATAGGTACAAAAGAAAATATCCAAACAGTCACAAGAGAAGAAATTCTTGATTATTTTAATCGTTTTTATACCCCCGATGCCTATACTACAGTAATTGTCGGGGATGTAAATAAGTTAGATGCCCTGAAAAAAACAGCTGCCGCATTTAATCGTGAAAAAAGAAATAAAGAAAACATTAAATATCCTCAAATAAAGCCTTTAAACGGTATTGAGCGTATTTACGATACAATGGATATTAACAAAAACCATACTATCATTGCTTTTTTAGCACCAAAATTCAAAGATGAAAAAGATAATTACCCCCTTGATGTTTTATCTACAATGCTTTCAGACGGCAAAAGCTCTATTTTAAATCAAAGTTTAAAAGAAGATAAAGAGCTTGTTTTATCTGTTTCTGCGGGGAATTATTCACAAAAAGATTCGGGAATATTCTATATTTATACAACTTATAATCCGGATAATGAAGAAAAAATTGAAAGTGCCGTAACAGACGAATTAAAAAAAATTCAAGCAGGCGATTTTGATGAAAACTTAATTGCAAAAGCTAAAAATCAAATTAAAACAGATACATACTACAGCCGCGAAAGCATTTCAAATATATCTGATGAATTAGGCTATATTTATACATTTTCGGGCAATTTGAATTATTATGAAAATTATCTTAAAAATATTGATAAAGTTACAAAAGAAGATATTATAAAAGCTGCAAAAAAATATCTGACTCTTGATAAATACGCCCTGTCAACCATAAGAGCAAGAGATTTTAAACCTGTTTCAAACACAATAAAAAAAGATGAAACAAAGCCAAAATTAATTCAACAACTTAATGACACTAAAAAAGTTATGTTAGAAAATAATGCAATACTTATTACAAAAAAGAAAAAAACCAATTCTATTATTGCAATGGATATTTCAATAAAAGGTTCAAAAGCACTGGAAGAAAAACCAATAACCGCAATGCTTGCAGCAAGTGCTTCTACGACCGGCTCAAGCAATTATACAAATTCTCAATTCGCACAATTTTTAGATGAAAACGGTATAAGACTTGGTGTTTCATCTTCAAATGATGTTTTTTCAATAGTTATACAAACAACAAAAGATAATCTTGACAAGGCATTTGTTGCGCTAAATGAGGTTATTAATAATCCTACTTTTCAAGATAGTGAAATAAATAAAATTAAACAAAGAAAAATTCAAGAATTAAAGGCCATTTCAGATAGTCCTTCAAGTTATGTTTTTGATGAATTTAAAAGACTGGCATTTCAAAATTCAATATACGGACAAAATTCAACATTTATTTTAAACAACATCAATAACGTTACAAGAAATGATATTGTTGAATTTTATTCAAAAATTATAAATCCTGAAAATATGAATATTACCGTTGTCGGTGATATTGATGAAAACTATATTTCATCTCAATTAAATAAAATTATAAAAAAGAATGATAAATCTCAAAAATTTGAATATTCAAAACAATATTTTTCTTCTTTTAAACCAAAGAAAAATATTGAAACCACTCTTTATAAAAATGAAGTACAAGCAAACTGGATGGCACTCGGGTATAAAACCTGCGGAGCTTTAAACAGGCGCGATATTGCCATTTTAAATGTAATTAATGCTATTTTAGGAGAGGGTATGTCAAGCAGATTGTTTGTAAATTTAAGAGAAAATAAGGCGCTTGGCTATACCGTAGGTTCAACTTTATCAACAAATGTATTAGACGGAGCATTTGTAGCTTATATCGGAACAAATAAAAATAGTATTGAAGAAGCAAAACAAGGACTAATTGATGAAATAGAACGTCTTAAATCAGAACCTGTTACATCAGCAGAACTTCAAAATGCAAAAGACAAGATAACGGGTAAATTCCTGCTAGGACTTGAAACAAATATGTCAGAAGCTGATTTATTGAGCTGGTATTCTGTATTAGGGCGCGATTTGGGCGCATTTGAAGAATATAAAAAAGCAATTAAGAACGTCAGCCAAAATGACATTTTAGAAATTGCAAATAAATATTTTTCTCAACCGTATATTTATACCGTAGTTATGGAAAAATAATATCCATGGCAGCTTTTATTGTCATGGTATAATTTTTCTATGACTTATAAATTATCTGATTTTGATTATAATTTACCTTCTGAATTAATTGCGCAGTATCCTGTAAAAAATAGGACAAATTGCCGTATGATGCACTTATTGCGCGATAAATCGGAAGTTTTAGATGAACATTTTTATGATATTTTAAATTATTTATCTTGTGATGATGTATTGGTTTTAAATGATACCAAGGTTTATCCTGCCCGTTTAAAGGCAAAAAGAGCCTCGGGCGCCGAAGTTGAAATATTTCTGTTAAATCCTTTAGGAGATAATTATTGGCTTTGTTTAACAAAGAACTTTAAAAGGGTGAAAATTGGCGAAACTCTTGAAATTGCGCCTGAATTTAGTGCGGAATTAATTGAAAAAAAAGAAGCAAAGCCTGATGAAATCCCTGAATACATCGTTAAATTGAGTTATAAAGGTGATATTTATGAAACCTTAAATAAATATGGTTCAATTCCCCTGCCCCCTTATATTACAAGAGAGGCAAATAAAGATGATGACAGCGATTATCAAACCGTTTTTGCGCGCCATATCGGCTCTGTTGCATGTCCTACTGCAGGGCTGCATTTTGATACGGATTTACTTGAAAAAATTACAAAAAAAGGGGTGAAAATTGCCTATGTTACCTTAAATGTCGGCCTTGGCACATTTATGCCCGTAAAATGCGAAAATATTGAAGACCATACAATGCATTATGAAAGTTTTTCAATATCAAAAGAAACCGCCGATTTAATAAATAATAAAAAAGGTTCGGTTATTGCAGTCGGAACTACTGTTTTAAGATGTTTGGAAGCAACATATCAAAAATATAATAAAATTATTGAAACAGCCGATAAAACAAATATTTTTATTTATCCGCCCTACAAAATCAAATCTATTGATAAATTAATAACTAATTTTCATTTGCCAAAATCAACACTTATTATGCTTGTAAGCGCATTCGCAGGTAAAGACTTCATATTCAGCGCATATAAACAAGCAATTGAAAACAAATACCGCTTTTTTTCTTACGGAGATTGCATGTTTATTGAATAGTTAAATCCCAGATCTTTCTTTGATGTAGTAAATTTTTATGGTATGCAAATATATAAAATTGCTACAGATTCAATTGAAGATTAAAAAACAATTTGATATAATTTAATATGTAAGGAGATAACCATGGAAATATCTTTAGACAAAGATTTCGATAATTTTATAAAAGAACAAATGGCAACGGGACTGTATAAATCGGTTAATGACATCATTCAAGAGGCTTTATCGCTCTTTAGATTAAGAAAATCAATATCTCAAGAAAAAATTGATGAATTCAACGGAGAAATTCAAAAAGGACTTGATGATATCGAAGCAGGTAAATTTTCCAGTGGTGATGAATTTTTTAAGAAATTAATTGCAAAATATGAATAAATTAAAACTCGTAATCACAGATACGGCAAAAGACGACATTACCGCAATTGTAGATTATATAGCTAATGATAATATTAATGCTGCCAAAAATACGGCAATGTATTTATATAAAATTTGCAATGATTTAACGATTTTTCCAAATATTGGGATAACAAGAATAGATTTAACGAATGAAAATTTAAAATTTTTTGTTATTAAAAAAAGATATATTATTGTTTATAAAATTGAAGGCAAAATATTGTATATCTCAAGAGTATTGTCAGGCTATCAAGATATTTGCTTCTTATTTTAAATTTTGATTGCAACTTCAATGAATAATGCTAAAATAATTTCATAAAGGAGAAATAAAAAATGGATAAATTAGAAAAATATCAATTATTTTTTGCGTGCGGGGTTATAGCGCTTGGAATATTTGCTTCCTCATTAGTTTTTGCAAACAGAATTTCAAAAGATGAAAATATTACAGTTACAGGTTCTGCTTCAAAAATTGTAAAATCAGACAGTGCCAAAGTAAGAATTGAGCTTTCTGCGCGGGAAACAACTCAAAAAACAGCTTATACCGTTATTAAAAGCCAAACCCCCGTTGTAATAAAATATTTAGAAGCTAAAGGAATAGATAAAAAAGATATTAATACAAGAACCATAAACGGTTATTACAACTATAAAACTAATTCAAACGGTTATTCCACAAATGAAATAGCAAGCTACAGCGCAAATCAAAGTATAGAAGTATCTTCAAAAGACGTTGAAAAAATTAAAGAAATTTCAACAGATATTCAAAGTCTTGTAGATAAAGGAATTGATTTATCGGTTGATATGCCTGAATATTATTATTCGGATTTAGCTTCTATTAAAATAGAACTTTTAAAAGACGCAGCGCTTGATGCCAAACAAAGAGCGCAATCAATGTTATCGGCAGCAAATTCTTCTGTCGGCAAAGTGAAATCAATGAAAATGGGTGTATTTCAAATAACCGCCCCTGATTCAACAAATGTTTCGGATTACGGGATAAATGATACTTCAACGATTGATAAAAAAGTAACAGCTGTTGCAAATGTTGTCTTTAAAGTAAAATAGCTACAGGTTTCTTAAAATTAATCTGACATCATCCGATATTATCATATCGGGGTTATCATTAACGAACTCATCAAAAATTATCTTGGCTTCGGTTTTTCTGTTTGTTTTAAGGTAGATTAGCCCTGCAATAATTCTATTATAGGGATTTTTATTATCTGACATATGTTTTTGTAATTCTTTTTCATAGGTTTTTTGTGCAACATAGCAATCAACCAAAGCCGCATAATAAACCATGTTAATGCAATCTTTTTTAATTGCTTGTTCTATTATATATTGCGCTTGCTTATAGTTGCCTAATATTATCATACAGCGTGCCATATTATATATATAAGGCGCGCCGGCCTGAGTATTTTTTGTTAAATTATATGCAATTTCATATTCTTTCAAAGCTGCATTATAATTTTTTTCATCAAAATAAATATTTCCCATATTATTATGGGAGCGGGCATTTTTTACAGCGTCAATTTTATGCTCCTGATAACCGTCTAAACCGCGAAGAGAAGAAGCAAAAACAATATTTGATAAAAAAATCAAACAAATTAAGCTATAAAATAATTTCATGGTTTTCTTTTGCAAAATATATGTGATTTTCATCCCTTGAGAATTCATCTTCCAGCATTTTCAATTTAGAATCATCATACTCGGGGTCATAATGGAAAAAGAATAATTTTTTAGCTTTAGCCGAAATTGCCGTTTCTATTGCCATTTCAAATGTTGAATGTCCAAAACCTTGTCTTGGTTGTATTGGATTGACATAATCCTGATATGTATATTGTGCGTCATGGATTAACATATCGCAATTGTGCGCAAATTGCACAAAGCGTTTATCTGCGCCAATATAGCTTTCTTTATCCGTCGCATAAACAAGAGATTTGGAATTATATTGAATTTTTATACACAGACAGCCGTTTTTAGGGTGTGCTGTTGTTTTGTAGGCTGAAATGAGTATATCATCTTCTTTTAAATTAATGTTATTTTCCATACTGTCAAAAACCTTGGTTTCACCATTTTGAGATAAAACCAAAATGTTATTTTGATTGAAATTATTAATTGTAAAATTACTTCTGATTTCATCTAATCCTACAGGAAAAACTTTATCAAAAAGAATTGTTCTGAGAGTATCTTTTAAATTTTCACCTGTAGTATTCAAGCCGTATAATTCAATTTTTGAATTAGGTACAAACAATGGTTTATAAAATTGCAGTCCTTGAATGTGGTCTTGGTGAATATGGCTTAAAATAATGGTGACAAGGTGGGGTGTTTTTTCTTCGGATATAATTGAATTTTTTATTTCATCACACCCTACATCTATTATACCTGTTCCGGCATCAAGAATTATAAGCCTATTTCCGCATTGAACTTCAACACAGGCAGTGTTTCCGCCATATTCCAGAAAATTTGATTTTGGTTTCGGGTATGAACCCCTTGTTCCTCTGAATTTAACTTTAAAATCTTTCTTGCTCATTTTCTAAATCTCTTGTGATTGCATTACTTCTTTATTTTTTCTAAAAAAGCCCTTCTTTTGTTTTTTGGGTTGCTTTGTTTCTTTTTGCGGCAGAAGTTTTTTTAACTCTCTTTTTGAAGTTTTTGTTGTTTTTGAAGCATTGGCAATTTTCTTCCTTTTATAATTTGGTGATTTTGAACGGCTTTTAAAATATGTAAATTCCAAATTCCTATCTTTTTCAAGACCTGCCAATGCTGAATAAGATATTACGTTTTGCCTGTTTTTTTCTTTAACATCATCTAATTTAGTATCTATAAAATCGAATTTATATTGAACCCTGTCTTTATAGTTAACTATTTTGATATGTCTTGAAGCCATTGGATAAGTAACCGCTGCAGGCGTTGAAACAAATACAATATTTCCTATTCTTCTGATTTTAGCTGCATGGTAATGTCCCGAAAGTACAACAATAGGATTTTTATATTTCAACAATATTTCATTAAATTCATCGGCATTCAACAATGAATGTTCCTTAGAAACAAAAGGTTCAACGCTTGGATGGTGCATTGCAATAATAACAATTTTATCTTGATTTTCGTATAATTCATTATCTAAAAACTCCAGTTGTTCTTTTGACAATCTGCCGTTTGAAGTGTTTTCATTTTTAATTGCGGAATCAAGAACAATTATTCTGTAATCGGTTTTTGGTGTAATTGCGTAATAAGTATCATTAAAAATATAATTTTTGTTATTTTCTTTTACGGTTTCAAGAACTTCTTCTTTTGACATATTGCCATAAAATTCATGGTTGCCAAAAGAATTTAAACTAGGGTATTTCAGTTTTTCAAGGGTATTATAGAACAGTTCAAAATTTTCTTTTGTTCCGGAATCAACCATATCTCCCGTAAACAGTACAAAATCGAGCCCCTGTATTTTGTTTATGCTTTCAATCATATCTTTTAACAATAAACTTGAAGAAGATAAAGCCTTATAACTTGTATCGGGGCGATTTGAAATATGAGTATCCGAAATATGCACAAAATCCAGTGTCATATTTCTGAATGAAAATGCACACACGCTTAGCGTTGTGATTAAAAAAACGCTAAGCAGTGTTAAAAATATTTTAAATTGTTTTTTAATGTTCATTTACAAGCTGTTCCAGTTTGTTTAATAATTCTTGGTGATTTTTATAGAAATCCCACCCTCTAGCTTTCATAGCATAAATCATTGCTAAAGGCAAGTTAAGAGCTTCTTGTGTGCTTAATTTTTCTTTATAAAAATCTATGAAATTATTGTTTATTCTTAATGTCCAGTTAGGATCACCCGAAGTGCCGGGTGTGTTGTAAACTTCATTAATTCCAAAGAAATCCGTAAAGAAGATTTGTATATTTTCGGATTTTGAAGCAAAGCATTCAACAAGTTTCATAAATGCCAAGAATTTTTCATCACTGTACATTTTATGCCACATTTCATCTTTGTTGCCAAATTCTGAGCATAAATCTTCTATTAAATTTTTAATGTATGGGTTTGCACTTTCCGTATTCACAAGTTTTGAAGCCCACATTCTTATAGGTTCGTTATCGTGTGTTCCAACCATAGTCCAAGAAGCAGGAACAATGTTTTTACATCTATACGGATGTTTTTCTTCTGTAGGTACAACAAATTGAACTAATTTCATACCTTGAAGCCCGTATTTTTCCATAACTTTTTTAACAGGGTAAGTCAGAGTTCCTAAATCTTCCGCTATAATTGAATCTTTATCAAGACCCGCTTCTTTAGCTGCTTGAATAACTATTTTTTCAATCATTCTGCCATATAAAGAAACTTGTTCATCAGATAAATTATCAATCCATTTTTCATCATCAGGTGTTACAAATTTACCTTCAATCGGGGTTTTATTTATATTTTCAACATTTGCTATTGAATATTTAGCTAATTCCGGATGATTCGGAGATGAATATAATCTTCCTGCACCTTCTTCAACCTTCGGAAGACATCCTTTTTTATATACCCATGGGTCAATAAGTCCTACGGTGTGGTCAATTCTGACACCGCCGGGGTTTTCTTTAAACATTTTCAGATATAATTTTTTAAGTAAAATGCCTGCAGGGCCGAGTGAACCGTCTTTATTAAATAATTTTTCAGGGTTAACTACGGAAAAACCCCAGTTTTGACCGTCTTTTGAGAAATAATCAGGCGGACAGCCCAAGCACCAGCCTTCTAAAAACATAGATTGATATGCCCAGTTATCACGGTCAGAGAATGCAACTTGTCTATCTGCAATAAGTTTTAGACCTAATTTTTTTGTAAATTCAAGTGTTTCTTGAGATTGTTTTTGAACAATAAATTGCTCAAGCTCATATTTTTCAATAGTTTCAGAATATTTTTTCTGCAGTTCCTTAATTCTTTTTTCAGCACGCGCTGTATCTTTTGTGTTGAATAAGTTTCTGTCTAATTCGCTGTTCCATTGAGGCCAATAATCAGACCCATGTTCAATGGTTAATGCTTCATACAATGCGTCTTTTTCAAGCCAGTAAGCATTTTCTTTTATAAAGGTTGTAAATTCTTTTTGTAAATTTTTAGAAGCATTCTTCTTAAAATTCTTATAATATTCATTTTTTGCAAGCTCCATGCTTTCCTGAGCATAAACATAAGCAGCTTTTGACGTATCTTTATTTGGATTTAGTTCTACTATTTTATCAAGTGTTTTTTGAGATAAAATTTTATCCCATTTTTGAGTTGTTAATTCCTGCAAATTAATAAAAAGAGGATTTTTAGAAAAAACCGTGCCTGTGTATGGACTTGAATCGCTCATTTTTGTTTTGCCGCAAGGCCCAAGTTGAACAGCGGAAAACACTCCTGAAATATATTTGAATAAATCTTTAGCGCCTTGAGAATTGTATGTGCCAAAGCCTGTATTTTCTTCTTTGCGGGAAGGAAAGCTGACCCCGTGCACAATAAGTGCAAGATTTTTCTTACCTAAAACATCAAGTGCTTCTTTAATAACTTTTTTGTATTCGTCTGTGAACAGTTTTGTTTTTTCAAGTAACATTGTTATTCCTCTCTTAGTCTGTTAATAACTTGTTAACCCCCTCTTTTGCAGATATTCTCTTACATGATTTAGTGAGCCTTGTACAATTCTTGTAATACGCGAACTTGAAAGCCCAACCATAGAGGCAATTTGTTTTACCTGCATGTTGCGGTAAAAACGGTATTCTACAATAGTTCTATCCTTTTGGGGTAATTTTGCAATTGCTTCTTTAATTAATTTGCTTAATTCCGTCAATTCAGCATTTTCGTCAGGTGTTGCAGATGTATCTTTAATAAAGTCAAAAGGTGAATCGTTATCTGAACTTGCCGCCATAATTGAATCTATTGAAAGTATTGTTTCATATACGGCTTCTCTGATTTTTGTCGGCGTAACATCAAGCGTAGATTGATTTTCAGAATATTCATTCGTTTCTTCAATTTCACCGTCTTCTTTTTTGTGTTTTAAAGTGTACCATTTATAACGATTTCTTAATTCATTTCTGATTGCCCAGCGAACCGCAGTTGCAATATATGAAGAATTATAATTTTTTAATTGTTCTTCCGTTTTGTTTTTAAATAATGCCTGCAGTGCGATTATACCGATTGAAACAAGTTCCTCACAATCAAGCATGTGGGACGGTATTCTTTTATATTCTACCCTTGCAACTTTCTGTATTATATCAATATAATCTTTTAATTTAGCCTGCAATTTCGCATACCCGATATATACTAATCTATAATAATTCTACTATTTAATCAAAAATAATGCAAATACCGCTGTTGGGGCAACATTCTACCTATTCAACCGTAACTGATTTTGCTAAGTTTCTTGGCTGATCAACGTCTTTTCCTAAATATTCGGCGATATAATATGCTAAAAGCTGTAAAACAATTATATTCAAAGCAGGGCTTAAAATATCAGACGCATCAGGTATCATAATTAAATCATCAAAAAGTGCTCTGTCTTTTTCTGATATATAATTTGTAACACCGATTAATTTTGCCTGACGAGCGCGGGCTTCTTCGCAGTTTGATAAAACTTTATCATAAACTATACCTGTATTTAAAATAGCTAAAACAGGCATATTTTCATCCAACATTGCAATAGGCCCATGTTTTAATTCCCCTGCACCGTAGCCTGTAGCATTAATATAGCTTATTTCTTTAAGTTTCAACGCGCCCTCTAAGGCGGTTGCCAAATTAATTCCGCGTGCTATATAGATGAAATTTTTATATGAAGAATATTTTTTTGCAACGCGCTGAATTTCAGATGTATTTTCTAATAATGCTTCTATTTTATTCGGAAGCTCTATTAATTCTTGTTTTAGCCTTGCGATTTCTTCTTTATATTCTTTTATTCCTTTTGCCTCATTCAGATATATTGCAAGTAAGTAAAGGCTTATCAATTGCGCCATATAAGATTTTGTAGCGGCAACAGATACTTCAATACCCGCATTGACCGGTATTAAGCTGTCCGCTAAGCGCGCCATGGTAGAATCTGCACGATTTGTAATAATTGCAATATGTGATTTTTTCTCTTTAACTTGTTTTATTGCGGTAATTGTATCTGCCGTTTCACCTGATTGAGATATACCTATAACAAGAGTGTTTTTATCCGCAATTGTTTCTCTGTAAATGTATTCGGAAGACGCCTCAACATCAACCGGAATACCCGCATACTTTTCAATAATATATTTACCCACTAAACCTGCATGCAGGCTTGTTCCGCAGGCAATAATTTGAATACGGGATAATTTTTTAATATCTGATGAACTTAATTTAAAATCATCTAATTTAATAGGTTTATTGTGTTCAATTAATTTTCCTTGAAGATTATTTCTTACAACATCACTTTGTTCATGAATTTCCTTTATCATGAAGTGCTTGTATCCCAATTTTGAAATAGCCATGGCTTCAAAAGGCATGTATTCTATTTTGTTAGGTATTAATTTACCTTTTTCATCATAAATTTTAATATCATTTTTGGTTATAACCCCGACTTGATAATCGGATAAATAAATGGCTTTTTTTGTATATTCAATTATAGCAGGGATGTCGGAAGCTATATAATTTTCACCATTTCCAACACCAAGTACTAACGGTGCATTTCTTTTTGCTACAACAATTTTATCGGGTTCATTTTTATGAATTGCACAAAATGCAAAAGCACCTTTAATTTTTTTAACTGCGTTTTGCATAGCTTCTAATAAATCTAATGTTTTACCGTATTCAGAGGCTATTAAATGGGCCGCAATTTCGGTATCTGTTTCGGAGCGGAATATACAGCCTTCTTTAAGCAAATCTTCTTTAAGCTCTTGATAATTTTCTATTATACCGTTATGTACAAGTGTTAAACTTTTACATGTACATGTATGAGGGTGAGCATTAGCGGTAGTCGGAAGCCCATGGGTTGCCCAACGGATATGGCCTATACCGATATTTGAAATTGATGTTACAGCTTTTTTGGTTTTTAAGATTTCAATTAAGTTGATTAATTTACCGGACGCTTTATATATATCAATTTCAGAGCCATGCATAAGTGCAACACCTGATGAATCGTATCCTCGATATTCCAGATGAGATAAACCGGATATTAAAATATCAGCCGCACATTTATCACCAATGTAACCAATAATTCCGCACATATTTACTTCCCCCAAGTTTAATATAAAGTCATTTTAATATGTAAATCCAATAAATTCAAATTAAAATTTTATAAAGATAACCCATTCCCGAAAAACTAAGAAATGGTCTATAAAACTAATTTTCCAAGCACAACAGCTTCATTAGCACCTGTTGCTTCAGGTATATTATTTGGTATATTATATATTCTGCAATAACCTAAAAGTGCAAATGCCATAACCTCTTTATAATTATTTGAAATGCCGTAATCTTCGTGGGTTTTAAGCGCAATCTTTTCAGGCAAATCATTTCTTATATTTTTTACAATTGCCTTATTATATGCTCCGCCTCCGCCCAAAACAACATTTTCAATGTATGCTTTATCAAAAATAAAATCCCGATAAGCATTGCAAATCGTCTTAGCGCAAAGCATTGCCAAAGTTGCCATGATGTCTTTTGGGTCGTTCGGTGCACTATACAATGCTTTTTCGATATAGTCTTTTGAAAAATGCTCTCTGCCTGTTGTTTTCGGGGGTAATTTTGAATAATATTCATCTTGTAACAATTTCTGAAGCCAAGTTTCGTCAACCTTGCCCGATAGTGCAATTTCACCGTTTTTATCGTATTTTTTATTGAAAAATTTATCGGCGCAATAATCAAGCATAATATTTCCGCACCCTGTATCAAAACCGAAGGTTTTATGGTTATTTGAAACAACCGTAACATTTGAAATACCGCCTATATTTTGAACAAGCGAATTTTTAAACCATACACTATCCGCAAAACAAACCAAAGGTGCACCCTCTCCGCCGTATGCGATATCTTTTTCTCTGAAATTAGATATTACGGAACATCCTGTCTTTTTTGCTATTATTGAATTTTCACCTATTTGCAAAGTGCTTTTAAGGGATAATCCTTCTATTTTATCATCTTTCGGATAATGATAAACGGTTTGCCCATGACTTGAGATGTAATCGGGCTTTCCGAGCTCTTTAATTAATTCATTTGCGGCCAGTGCAAAACATTCACCTACTATAAAATTAAGCTGGCAGAGTTCTTTTATATTTATTTCACCCCTGAAAGCCTTAAATATCAATTCTCTTACGAATTCTGGATACGGATAATTTATTCCTTTGATTAATTCTGCGGATAAATCAGGTTTGATAATACAATAACCCGCATCAATACTATCACAGGAAGTTCCCGACATTAAACCTATAATTTTTTTTGATTCTCTTTCCATAATGCTTAATCACTATATTTATATTCAGCATAATACGTTATATGCTATAATAAATCCTATGAACAAGGTAATAACGGAAAATATAAATCCAAATACATCTGATATTGATATAATTCCGACAATTGATATAGTAAAAAAAATAAATGACGAAGATAAGTCGGTTGCTTTTGCAATTGAAAAAGAATTGCCAAGCATTGCTCTTGCCGTTGATTTAATATCAAATGCTTTTTTAAATAATAAAAAGTTATTTTACTTTGGTGCAGGTACTTCCGGCAGATTGGGCGTATTAGATGCTTCTGAATGTTCGCCTACTTTTTCTGTTGAATTTGATATGGTTCAAGGAATTATTGCAGGCGGAGATAGAGCCCTAAGATATGCCATTGAAGGGGCGGAAGATGATTTCGAGCTTGGCTTGAAAAATGGTGAAATTTTAAAAGAAAATGATATCTGTACATTAATTTCCGCAAGCGGAAATCCAAAATATTTACTGGGCGTTAAAGAAACGGCAAAGAAAAAACAAGCTAAAATTATTGCCGTTACATCAAATCCCAATGCAAAAATATTAAAAGATGTTGATGTTAGAATCTGTCCGATTTTAGGGCCTGAGGTAATTACAGGTTCAAGCAGAATGAAATCGGGTACTGCCCAAAAAATGATTTTGAATATGCTTACAACCGCTTCTATGGTGCAAATCGGGAAAACATATAAAAATTATATGATTGATGTTAAACCCACAAACGAAAAATTAAGAAAAAGAGCCTTAGAAATTGTAAAAGATATAACAAACAAAGATGAAAAAACAGCTTTAGAAGTTCTGAATGAATGCGATTGGAATGTTAAAACAGCGGTTTTGATGATAGAAAAAAATATTTCAAAGCAAAAAGCCAAAGAAATTTTAGCGCAGAATAAAGGTGTTTTAAGACGTGCGTTAAACAAATAAATTCTAAAATTTACCCTGAGGAGCAATTTATATTTTTTTTAAATAAATCATAATGAAAAAGGGGTGAATATGACAGAATTTGAAGGTTCAAAAACTCAGGAAAATTTAGAGAAAGCATTTTGTGCTGAATCAAAGGCCAGAAATAAATACACTTATTTTTCATCAGTTGCCAAAAAAGAAGGCTATAATCAAATAGCGCAGATTTTTGAAGAAACCGCAAACAACGAAAAAGAACATGCAAAAGTATGGTTTAAGTTATTATCAGGTATTAAAAATACCGAAAAAAATCTTGAAGACTCCATAAAAAATGAACATTATGAATGGAGTGAAATGTATGTTGAATATGCAAATACCGCACAAAAAGAAGGTTTTTTAGATATTGCAAAACTTTTTAGAGAAATTTTATCAATAGAAAAAAGCCATGAAGAAAGATATCAAAAACTTTTAGATAATATTAAAGAAAATAAAGTTTTTAAAGATACCAAAAAAAATTATTGGCATTGCGCAAACTGCGGATATATTCATTACGGTATGAATGCGCCTGAAATTTGCCCTTTTTGCAAACATCCTCAATCTTATTTTGAAAGAAAAGCAGACAATTATTAAATTTCTATATTAAATATTTTATATTTTTTGAATTTTTCCAAGCCTTTTCTGTATTTGCAAATTTCAAAAATAAAAGGAATACCCGTTTTTTTAATGCAAGCACCATGACGTTTAACATCAATTACTTCAGGGAAAACCTCATTTTCATTGATATTTTTTAATATCATTTCTTCATAGGTTCTTGTTTTAATTCCGACATCAGACATAACATTGTTATCTTTAACGGTGTTATTTTCATGCCAGCGATAAGAAAATAATATTTCATCAAGATATTTTAATTTCCAATATTTTGACACTTGAAGCATAAGCCAGCTGTCTTCCGAAGGGGCTTCTTTTGTGTATTTTCCGATTTTATCAAATACATCTTTTCTTACCATCCAGCCGTTAGGCACATAGTTGCCTAAATAAAGTGTTTTGTATGTGCCGAATTCATTTGAATTAAAATTTACTTTTGATGTTTTTTGCAAAAAATCCGCAAATGTTAAATATTTGGCTTTTTTCTTATCATAAACAATATTTCTTTTTTTATCCCAATAACAAAGCCTGCCTTCGGAGTCAATTATTTCATCATTACAGGTAATAAGTGCATAAGAAGGATTATTTTCCATAAATGAAACTTCTTTTTCAACAAGTTCGGGTTTTGCCAAATCATCAGAAGCTATTGTAAGAATATATTTTCCTTCCGACAATTCCGTTAATTTGTTCAATGTTGCGGAAATTCCTTCATTTTCTTTTGATTGAAAATACACTCTTTTAAACCTTTTAATACAGTCAGGTTTAATTTCAGACATTTTTTGGCTTGTTAAATCGCGTGAACCGTCGTCTAATATAATAAGCTCAATATTTTCATAAGTTTGATTAATAATAGATTTTATGGTATCTTGAATATATTTTTCATGGTTATATGCAGGAATTACTACAGATACAAGAGGTTTCACAATTATTACCTTTCAAATTTGTATTTTTTCTTTTTATTTGATTTGATTTTATTTGTATAAAATTCGCTATAAATATTATCCCACCCGTTATCGAGGTATTTCCTATCCGTAACCGCGTTGTCGGGTGCAAAATATTCAACATTTCTTGTAATAAAATTAGGGTTATCGGGAATAATTAAATCCTGCTTTTCATATACAATTAAAAGTTTAAAATTGTTTCCGCCTAAATTTTTCAATGCGTTATTTAATTCTTTTATTTTTTCTTCGGGGTCATTTTTTAAATCTTCTTTTTTAATTTTATAGATATAAAGTTTTGATTTATCGTTTTTTAAAATATCTAAAAATTTTTCTTTTAAATGATTTATTCTGCCTTTTAAATCTTCTAAATCTTTTTTTAAAATTTCATCCGTTTCTAAATGGTTCATATATGTTCCCATGTTTTCTCTGCCATGGAATTTAATATGGGTATTTTTGCATTCCCATAAAGGGTCAGGGTTAATAAATTCGCCCTGTGCAATTTTATCAAAGTTATTCAGCGCATAAATTAAATCGTTAATGCTATATGAATATGTCCAGTTAAATAAGCCCGAATCTTCAAATTTAAAATATTTTAAAAATCTGTATGTTACTTCGCAATTATAGCCAAGAGAAATTATATAATCGAATTTGTTTTCTTTTTTTCTTTTAAATTTATCAAAAAAGATTTTTAAATGTCTTGAATATTTCATTTTTTATCCTTTGTTTAATAAGATAAATAATAAAGCTATAAGCAAAATCCCGCAAATTACCATGAAAACAGATAATGATTTTTTATATTTTATAATTTTTTTATTAAGACCTTCCGTTATTTTATCTTCATTATCCTCGGGCAGTGGTTTTTCATTTAATACTATTACATTTGAAAAAGATTGAAAAACATAATCTTTCCAATAAGGCATTATTAAAAGAGCATTATCATATTCGGATAAAAACCTTGCATAAATTCCTAAAGACCCTTGAGAAGCGATAAATGCTTTGCATTTTGACATTATATATAAATCCAGATAGCCTTTTGAGGAATCGTTTTTATCAATAATTTTACATTTATACTTTGTATGAGGAATTATATTTTCTTTAACCCAATTTGGTTCATCAGAAAAAAAGTAAAATGTATAATCGTCATTTTTAGCAACTATATCCATAGCTTCTAAAAACCATTCAACAGAAGGCGCTGCACCATAAAAAGCATTATAGTTTGCCAAATCGCCCCTTCTTACATGGACTGCGCAGGAATTTGTATTTGAAACCTCGGATACAATATCTTGAATGAAATCTTTATCAACAGGGTCAAAATTAGCCCTAAAATAATCTTTATATTTAAAAAACTTTGTAATTCTTTCTTTCGGATATCCGCTTATATATACCCTATCGGGCAAATTGTGCAGATATTCATAAGGTGAAAAACTACAGGTATTGCGTTTTAATTTTTTAATTTCTTCATTTGTTGCAATTTTTAATTCCATAGAAGGAAATGCTTTTTCCATGGAATAATCGCGTGCAAACCTTCCGTCACAATCTTTACCGTTTTCAATAAACCAAGTTATGTCATACTTTACTTCATAACCTAAATCTTCAAGATATTTTCCTAAGACACCAAAAATGATTTGAGAGCAAATACCCCCGTCCGTTCTTACTATGGCTTTTTTGTTTTTTGTATTTTTCATTATATAAGCTAAACTTCCGCCCTTTTATGATACAATAATCAAATTTTTTCGGCAACCATAGAGGTCTTATCGCATTTGCAAAGATTATTGCAGTTTTTATTATAACAAATCGGTTCAAAATGTATTGAAATAGAGCTGTTTTTATATATTAAACCGATTTGTTTTTCAATTTCATCACAAATTTTATGACATTCACACAAAGAAGTATTTTTCGGAAACATTAAAATTAAATCCATATCTTTTATAGGGCCTGATTGCCTTGCTCTGATACTGTTTTCTTTTAATACAACAAGGTCGGATGTAGATGAAATTATATTTTTAATTCTTTTGATTTCTTCATCGGGAAGTGAAAAATCAAGAAGATGTAAAAGAGATTTTTGAACTATTTTATAACCGGTATTATAGATAAATATGGAAATTAAAATTGCAATAACCGAATCTAAAATTATATAGCCCGTTATTTTAATTAAAATTAAACCCGCCAATACACCCAAAGAAGAATATACATCTGTTCTTAAATGTTCGCCGTCTGCGTATAAAGAAACGGAATTTGATTCTTTTGCAACTTTAAATAAATATGAACTTACCAAAAAATTTAAAATAACGGCAGCAACCATAACAGCTATACCGATTGAGCTTTGAGGTTCCGTTAAATTACCTGTCATTATTTTTTTAACAGAAGTAAAAGTTATAATAAAAGAAGCAAAAATTATTAAAAAACCTTCTATAAATCCTGCCATATCTTCATATCTGCCATGTCCGAAAGGGTGGTCAAAATCAGCAGGTTTTGAGGATTTTTTAACGGAATAATATGTTAAAATTGAAGCAAAAAAATCACTCAAAGAATGCAGTGCCTCTGATATTATGCTTATACTACCCGAGATTATACCTGCAGTAATTTTCAAAGTTGTTATTAAAATATTTGAAATTATTGAAAATCCTGCTGCTAATTTTTTCTTTTGATTAATTTGCATATTTTTCCTTAACTAAATTATAAGGTTTTAAAAACATCCGTACAATTTTGTTTTGCAATATTTACATAAACCGTTTTCTAAATTGTTTTCAATTATATTATAACCGTTTCTTATAATTAATTCTTTTTTGCAATTACTGCAATAGGTGCTTGAAGTGGTAATTGTTGCAAGATTGCCCGTATATACATATTTTAAACCTTTTGATTTTGCAAGGTTATATGCCTTTTGTAATGTTTCAAATTTTGTTTGCAATCTATTTATATATTTATACCTTGGGAAAAATGCGCTGAAATGTATCGGAATATCATATCCTATATTTTCTGTAATCCAATCGCATTCCATATCAAGATATTGGTCGTTTTCACCTTCAATTATAAGAGTTGTTAATTCTAAGTGGCAATTTGTTTCTAAGGCAACATATTTTATGGTATCTAATACGGGTTTTAAATGTGCTAAACAATTTTTATTATAAAAAACTTCGCTAAAACCTTTAAGGTCAATATTAACCGCGTCCATATACGAAAAAAATTCTTTTCTTGCTTCTTCATTAATATAACCTGATGTGACAGCTATGGTTTTAATGTTTTCTTTTCTTGCAAGTTTTGCTGTATCAATCGCATATTCAAAAAATACTATAGGGTCATTATATGTAAAAGCAATGGCTTCACAGTTATATTTTTTGGCTGTTTTAACTATTTCTTCACAAGATACTTTTTGACATTGTTCAATAGGGGTTTGAACTTTTGTTATATGACTGTTTTGGCAGAATAAGCACCCCATATTGCACCCTAATGTGCCAAAAGACAGTACTTTTGAATTCGGATAAAAATGATAAAGAGGCTTTTTTTCAACAGGGTCAATTGCTAAACCCGTATTGTAGCCGTAACTGTCTAATACAATTTGCCCGTTATGGTTTCTTCTTACATAGCAAAACCCGCGCTGATTATTTTTTAATCTGCATTTTCTGGGGCAGATTTCACATTGAATTTTATTGTTTACAATGCTTTGATATTTCATAAAATGTATTATAATATTTCTATGATTAAAGTAAAAGAACCTTCGGTTGCAAATATTTTTTATTCCGGAAATAAGGAAGAATTAGAAAACCAGCTGAAAAGTTTTTCTGATAATGCAAATAATTACGAATATCAAACCCGCGCAGTTATTGTACCGCATGCGGGGCTTGTTTATTCGGGGCAGGTTGCATTTAACGGAATTAACCAGCTTGATAAAAACATTAAAAATATTTTTATTTTTGCACCTGCGCACAGAGCACGTTTCAGCGGTCTTGCTTTAACAACTTATGATGAATGGAAAACTCCTTTAGGAAATATTAAAATTAATCAAGAGGAAAATCTTAAAATCAGAGAGCTTTTTAAAGCAAAATTTTTAGATGACGCATATAAAGATGAACATTCCGTTGAAATTCAAATACCTATTATTCAAACCTTATTTCAAGATGTTCAAATTATTCCTGTTTTAATCGGGGATGAAGTTCCCTTGAAGGTTGTTGAAATTCTTAAAAAATATTACTGCATTAAAAGCTGCGGTTTTATTATTTCATCAGATTTGAGCCATTTTCTAACAGATGAAAATGCCAGAAAAATAGATTTAAAAACCGCACAAATGATTGAAACGGGCAATATTAAAGGTTTTAGCTATGAACAGGCATGCGGAGCCGTCGGTATATACGGACTTGTTAATTTTGCAAATATTATGGGCTATTCGCTTATAAGGCTTGACATGATGAATTCTTCAAATACTACGGGAGATACAAATCGTGTTGTGGGATACGGCTCTTGGATACTTTATGAAGGAAATAAAAATAAATTTATAAAAAGATTTTATTCACCTTATTTATTGGATTTAGTTAAAAATGTAATTTTATCAAAACTTGATAATTTCAAAATGATGACCAATCATACGAATGTTTTTAATGAATTGGGTGCTTGTTTTGTAACATTAAAAAAACAGGGAACTTTAAGAGGTTGTATAGGTTCTATCATTGCTCATCAGCCTTTAATAAGCGATATTGTTCAACATGCGCTTGATTCTGCATTTAACGACCCGAGATTTCATCCTTTAGAAAAATCGGAAATTGATGATTTAGAAATAGATATTTCACTTTTATCAGAACCAAAACAAATTCATTTTAAAAGTGAAGAAGAATTGTTAAATAAAATTATTCCGAATAAAGACGGTGTAATAATTAAAGATAAAGGCCATCAAGCCGTTTATCTGCCAAGTGTATGGCAGGATTTGCCCAATAAAAAAGTTTTCTTAAATTCGCTTAAAATGAAAGCGGGTTTGAGCGCAAACCATTTTTCAGACACTTTTGAAGCATACAAGTTTGAAGCGGAATACATTTCCTAACCTTTAAGTTTTGTAAAATACACAGATAAAAGGAAAAAATATTCATTTTCATCCATTATATATATGCTGATTAATTGAAAGGGAGAGAAATATGAGAATTAATGCAGTAAATAATTTTGTTTCCTATAGAGGAATTAATAACAGAAAAAATATAAATCAACAACAAAACGCTGTTTCATTTGAGGGCAATAACCGCTCTAATACAGCAAAAGTAGCAGGGGCTTTAATTATTCCGGCACTTTTATCAGGTTATGCAATGCCTCAGGTGCATGCTTATGTGCCTGCGCAATCAAGTATTACAGAAGCATATACACCCCAAATGCCCATAAAAGAACAAATTTTAATTGAAGAAGGCGCAAGCCACATGGAAATGGATAAAGATATCTACGGAAATACTGTTTTAACTTATGAAAGCGTTGATAATAACGGTCTTTGGGCGCAAAATTATACAATAACAGAACCCTGGGGAACAGTTCATAAATATGTAACTGTTGAAGACGGTGAAGAAATTAATGACGGTATCGGCTATGTAAAAGACGCTAATAAGGCTGACAGCTTTATTTTTGAAGGTTGGAGATATAATTATGATGAAAACGGTTTAATTACATCTAAAACAAACTTATTCCAAGGCCATGATAACGATATTGAAAAAGTTACATTTGAATATTTAGAAAACGGCGAAATCATACAGCATACAAAAGAAGCTCCGAAACCGTTAATGAATGCAGGTGCTTGTCATCAGGAAATGGAACAGGATGAATACGGCAATACTTTGGTTTTATTTGAAAGTGTTACAAATGACAGTAATCCTTGGGCAAAATTCCTTACAATCACCGATAAAGAAGGCAAAACACACAAATATGCAACAGTTGAACAAGGTAAAAAAATATATAACGGTATCGGCTATGTAAAAGACGCAAAAGAAGCCGGCAGTTTTATTTTAGAAGGTTGGCAGTTTAATTATAATGAAAAAGGTTTAATTACATCTAAACATAATGAAAATCAAACTTTCTATTATGAATATCCTGAAAATGGTACGGTTTTGGTTTCAACAGTAAAATAATTTGTATAAAAATAAAAAATAGCAGTCGGATTTTCTGACTGCTATTTTTGCATTTTATTTAGTGATATTATATAGATGATTGGAATGCAAAAATCATGAAAAGAAAAGCGGTAGTAATTAATATTTTATCATTTTTTGCACCCGTTATGATACTATTTTTGTGCCTTTTTTCTCTCGGTATTTTCCCTTTTGGTGAAAATAGTTTTCTATACTGGGATTCGGAACTTCAATATATCAATTTCTTTTCATATTTAAAATCAACCCTTACTTCAAATAATAACTTATTCTATAGCCTCTCTAACCTTGGCGGAAATAATATGCTTGATTTCAGTGCATATTATAACTTCTTTTCGCCGTTTAATATAATATTTTTTCTTTTTGAAGATAAATATTTGAATATCGCCCTTGAATTAATAATGATATTAAAAATAGGATTTACAGGGCTTACAATGTCCTATTTTTTAAATAAGGAAGTGAAAGAAAGCTATTTATCCGTCATTATTTCAACCTCTTGGGCATTATCAATGCACACAATAATCACAACAATGACCAATTTCATATTAATGGACGGAATTATTCTGTTGCCTTTAGTGTTTTTGGGTGTATCTAAAATAATTGAAAAAAAAGATTATAAATTATATCTTATATCTTCTGTTTTTGCCTTGCTGTCAAATGCTTATATAGCCTATGTCACAATTTTATTTTCCGTAATTTTCTTTATTTATAAAATATTTCAAAAAGAAAATCCTAAAGAATATTTTATAAGATTTAAAACATTATTTTTCTGTATAATTTTTGCAATAGGTTTTTGTGCATGGCTTTTAGCGCCTGTATTACATACATTACCCGAAGGTAAATATGAATATTTTAATATTTTAGATAATTTATTTGAAATAAGAATAGATTTTCTTGATATTATTGCTAATTTTTATTCTAATAATTTAACTGTAGAATTTTGGAAAGACCAAGCCCCTTATATATTTGTCGGAATATTAAACGTTATATTATTTATACATTATTTTTTCAATTTTGCTTTTTCAAAAAAAGAAAAAATAGCGAATATTTCAGTTGCCCTTTTATTATTTTTAGGTTTTATGCTTAATATTCTTTTTACCGTTTTTAATATGGGTGTTGAAAACCCTTGCGGGACAATATACCGTTTTGGTTTTATTTTCGTATTTTTTGTTTTGCATGTTGCCTATAAAGAACTTGTTAATTTATCGGGTGCAAAAAAGGAAAACATTCTAACTGCCCTTTTAATTTTTTCTTTAATGAGCTTTTTTGTTTATACAAAAGGTTATGAAGATTTGAACAATGTCAGTTTGGCATTTGACACGCTATACGGCTTTTTAATTTTATTTTTAATTTGTAAAATAAGCTCCGATAAAAATAAAATTGCTTTTTTAATAGTTTTAATTTTATTTCACAGCCTTAATTTGTTTTTAAATACAAGGTTTGTTCTTTCTTCTCAAAGGCAATGCAGTGTTTCAAGTAATATTCATAAGTTTTTTCAATATAATAAAAAAATGAATAAAACGCTTGGGGCGATATATAGTTACGATAAAGATTTTTATAGAATTGCTTCAAAAGAAACTTTTATAGAGCGTGAAGATAGGCAAATAATGAATAATAATGCTTTTTTAAATTCTTTTGATTCTATAAGCGGATATTCAAGCCTCGGTAAAACTTCTACAAGAGAATTTTATTTTAATTTGGGTGTTCCCGTTTATTTAAAAAATATGCTTTTTTATTATACGGAAGAAATGCAAAATCTGCCCGTATCTTTTCTTGGAGTTAAATACGTTATTTCATCAAATGAAAATCTTCAGCTTCCTTATGAAAAAATTAAAAAAGATGATTTTTATATCTATAAAAACCCCTATAGCTTTCCTTTCGGGTTTTATATTGATGATAATAAAAAATTATATGAACAAAATTACAACAATATAATTGATTTTCAAAATAACATATTAAAAACCTTATTTAATAAGGATTTGGGAAATATTTATATCTATAAAAAAGCGCGCCCGATTTTTGATTTAATAAAAGAAAAGAAGGGGCAAAAAAGTGCATGGGGAATATATTACGGTAGTAAGGAAGATATCAATTCCGACAAAAATACTTATTTAATGGTTAATTCCGATATTGATGCCGGATATTTTATGTATGAAACAGTAATAGATAATGACGGAAATATTACCCGTTATCCTTTTAATGATTTGAATACCCATATATACTATCTTGGGGATAAAATAAATTCCCTTAAAATAAGGTACATGCTATATAAGCATATTGTAAAACATAAATATCTCCATAAATACCTGAATAAAATAAATGTATATTTTATAGAAGAAAACCTCGATATCTTAAAAAAATATTCAGATATTGCAAATAACAATAAATGCGAAATAAAAAAGATTTCAAGTTCGCATTATAATGCTCAATTAAACATTAAAGAAAATAAATTACTGCTTTTAACAATTCCTTATGACGAAGGCTGGAATATTAAAATAAACGGAAAAACAAGAAAACCGATTAAAGTACTTAATTCGCTTATGGCAATACCCGTTGAAACAAACGATAAAGAACTTGATATGAAATTTATTCCAAAAGGTTTTTATTTAGGGCTTATAATTTCAATTTTTTCATTGTTTGTATTTTTAATTTACAGAAAAAGAATTTAATATCTGTAGTTTAACTTGTGCGCTTCATCAATTTCTTCATTGTTTATTATATAACCTAAAAAATACCTGTAGGCTTCGCTTGAAGATGTTTCGTTTTTTACATTTTTAAAATCAGTATTTTTAAAATTTTTATTTTCATTTTTTGTACAAGCAATAAAATCATTGTTCAAAAAATAACAATATTTTAAATTTGTTTTTTTGATGTAATTTAAATCATCTTTTGAAAAAACATATAAAATATTTTCATCAATATTTTTATATTTTTCTGCTAAATTATCGTAAAACTTTTGATATTCAACATCCCTGCTTAATTGAAGATTGTTGATTTTCAATTTATTTTTTATTGCATATTGAGCAAAATCAAAATAATCAAAAGGATAGAAATTGAATATAACAATATAATTTTTTCCTTTTATTAAATTCCGAAAAACTTTATTATTATCAAGAAAATTATTGTATTCAACCTTTTTATTGTATTCTTTGTTTAATTTAACAAAAGCGGGGGCAAGGTCATAAATTTGCGCGCAAAGCCCGATTAAAAGAATAAAAGTTATTTTATTTCTGCTGATATTTTTAATTAAAAAGATTAAAATAACAAAATAAATTAAGTAAACATCATTCCAAATTAAACGCCCCGATGTTCTAAATATTGCAAATAGTTTTTCTATGGTTTTTGGTAATTCTATTTGAAATAACAAATTACCGCCTAAAGTTATTTTAAATGATGAAGCAATTAAAAAAGAAATAATAAATACAAATACAAATACACAAAATTCCTGCTTATATTTTTTGATAAATTCTAAAATAGTATTCAATTTATATTTTTTAAATAAAATTACAAAAGAAAAAACAATTAATAAAAGCACTCCCCCGCCTAAGTAGCCGAAGCCTTCGTTTTGGTCTTTTGTATAAAGCTCTAAGCTATTTAAAAAAGGAAATATTTTAGCTTGAAATAACTCATACATATTAACAGGATTAATAAAGGTATTCAAATTTGCGTTGAAATAACTGTAGCCTGTACCGTAAGACAATAAATCAAGTGCATTTCCATGGAAAATATAAAAAGGAATTAAAGCCCCTGTACCTAAAGCTAAAATCAAAGAAAAATAAAATAATATATCTTCTTTTCTGACTGTTTTATAAAGAATGTAAGCAATTAAATTAATAAATATAAAAGGCAGAAAATATATAAAAATGCAAACCCCTAAAAACCCTAAAAGAAAATAAAACCAAAAAAGCTGTTTTTTCTTAAATTCAAAAACAAAAGGATAAAAAGATAATAATATTAAAAATTGAGCGCATAAAGTAAAATGATACGGAAATCTCATTATTAATACAGGTGCAATGACAAAAAAGATTGATGAAATTATTGCATTAATATTTTTTGTATTTGTAATTTTTTTGATAATTTTATAAGCTAAAATTCCCTGTATAACAAATGCAAAAGCCCCGAAATACCAAGCATATTGAATGTTTATAACCGAATTAATATTTAAAATATATCTATAAAAAATCTTAACAATCAATGCTAAAAAAGGAACATAATCTATATATAAAAGACTGCCCCTATATGGGGAAATCATATTTTCATAATACGGCAAGGGGGCAAAATCATTTAAAAAAGCAAAAAAATTCAAATAATTAAGGCTTATATCTTCCGAATTGGTGTAGCTGTGTTTTATTAAACACCAATCGGTATAATGAATATCGAAATTAACAGCGCCATATATTAAAACAAAAATAAAAAGATATAAAAAGGATAAAACAATGTAGAATATAAAGGGTTTTATTTTTTCCATATTTATAATCCTAATTTAATTTTTAAAATGCAAAAGAACGCTTCAAAAATAATATTAAAATCCATTTTTGAACAGCCTTTTTCCCTTTTTAAAAAATCAATCGGAAATTCTTTATATTTACAATTTGAATTCACTGCTCTGTATTTCATTTGAGCATGCATTATAAAACCTTTTGCGGTGATTAAATCAAGGTTTATTTTTTCTAAAGCACTTTTTGTATATGTATTAAAGCCTTCTGTCCAATCGTATATTTTTTTACCCAGAATAAATCTGGCATAAATATTACCGCCTATGGAAATAAAGTTTTTAAACCAGTCTGTTTCTCGGGTATTGCCGTTTTTTATGTATCTTGAGCCAAAAATTGCCTCGTAGCCTTCATTAAGATATTCAATGATATCTTTTATATATTTTGGATTATGTGAAAAATCCGCATCACATGTGCTGAATACATCAAATCCATGTGCCAAACCCCACTTCATTCCTTCTATATAGGCTTTTTTAAGTCCTTGTTTTTTTTCTTGGGAAAGCAGATACAGGTTTTTGTATTGTATTTGCAATTTTTCTATTAATTTTGCTGTTCCGTCAGGAGATGAGTCATCAACCGTTAAAATATTGATTTGATTATATAATTTAAAAATTTCCGGTATGATTTTTTCAATTGACTCTGCCTCGTTATATGTCGGAATTATAACCAAATGGTTCATAATATACCCTTTTTAAATATTTTATCAAAAATTATAAAATGTGGAGATATTTTAATATTTTTTTGCAATTAAGTAATAGTTTGCGCCTAAGGGGCAATTTTTTAAATATTTTTCAAGCCGTAATAAATTTTGAAAATTATTCGGAACAAAAAACCTGTAGCTAATTTTTATATCTTTAAAATGAGATGATTGAAATAATTTTTTTGAATAACCGGCTTGCATAATTTTTACGTTATCAGGGTCATAACATTTATCATTTTTTATTTCATTTTTAAAATCCAAAACCTTATATTCTTGAATATATTCAAAGTCAAAGCCCGTATTATTAACGCATTTATGAAGCATGTTTTCATAAACATTTGCTTCTTTATCAAAATTTTGTTTTTGTTTTATTGTCATATTTTTCTCAATTTTTTACTATTTTACAAATATACCTTTTGTTTTTAAAAAGGTTGAATTTATCTTCAATTTCGCCAAAATATTCAGCTTTTAAATTTAATTTTTCATTCAATTCTTTTTGAATTGAATATTCCTTCTTTCCTTGATTAACGATTAACATCTGCCCTTTTGAATTCAATAAATACATTGCATGAGATAACATTTCTAATGGTTTAAAATATTTTAAAGGAAGCCCCCATTTTATTAATGGATATTTTGAAACAAAAGGCAAAATCCATATTATATAGTCATATTTTTGATTATGTTCCAAAAAATCACCTTTGATATAGTTAGTATTTTCTAAATTTTTTGTATAAAATTTTGCAATTTCATATCTTGAATAAAAATTAGTATTCAACCGGTTATAATCAAGCTCTATACCGTTTAAAACAAAATCTTTTGAATATGTTTTAAAAAAATAATACTGCGCTTTGACATATTCCCAATTCTTAGAACCTATATCAAGAATTGATATTTTTTTATTTTCTGCCTTAAAATATTTATCAAAAGTCTGAAAATAGTAAATATTTCTTAAAATGTTTGTTAAACTTTCTTTTTCAAAATAATTTTTTAAAGAAAAAGGCAAACGATTTCTAAAAGAAAAATCAAAAATATTTTTAAAATTTTCAAAAATATATTTCACAAGTATTATCTTAACATGGAATATAAATTTGCAATTCTTCTTTTTTGGCTTACGATAAATATACTAAAACCTTAGAAATTGGAAAGAAATGGGTATGGATTTTTATTTTTTATCGTTATTGCTGTTAATTATAGGCGGGATAGTTTCAATTTTCGCAAAAGAAGAACATAAAATGAAGATTTGTTCTGTTTTTTCCGGGCTTTGCGCATTATTACTTTTAAAACCCGCTTTGATATCTTTATACACAGGTCAAATATTCAGTTTTGAATTTTCCTTGGGTATTTTTCAAAAAATTACTTTTGCAATTGATTCTTTGAGTGCATTTTTCCTGCTTGTAATTTCCGTAATGTGCTTTATTGCAACAATATATGCAAACGGATATATTAAACCGTATTTAAATAAAGGCTTAAATACGTCATCTCACAGTTTTTTTCTAATGCTGTTAATTGCTTCCATGCTTTCTTTAGTTACAGCTCAAAATGCGCTATTTTTCTTAATTATTTGGGAAATTATGTCTTTATCTTCATTTTTCCTTGTAATATTTGAAGATAATAAAAAAGAAGTGCTGAATGCGGGTATAAAATACTTAATTTACATGCACATTTGTGTAATATTTTTAATTCTTGCATACGCTATAGCAAGTATTGCTTCAAACAGTTTCAATTTTACTGATTTTATAAATGCCCTAAATCAAAATAGGCATTTGGCAAACATTGTATTTTTGCTTTCTTTTATAGGTTTTTCAACAAAAGCGGGTTTTGTCCCTGTTCACAATTGGCTTCCTGAAGCTCACCCCGCTTCTTTGAGTCATGTATCCGGCATGATGTCGGGGGTTATGATAAAAACAGGAATATATGGTATTTTAAGAACATTATTTATAATCGGACTGCCTTCTAAATTAATAGTATATGGCATTTTGATATTATCAATTATATCTGCTCTTTGGGGTGTATTATATGCAATAAGTGCTCATGATATTAAAAAACTTTTGGCCTATCACAGCCTTGAAAATATCGGTATTATTGGAATTGGTATCAGTGTCGGCATGCTTGGTATGATGTGGGGCAATGAAACGGTTGCCTTGCTTGGCTTTATGGGTGCAATATTGCATGTTTTAAATCATTCAATTTTTAAAATGCTTTTATTTTTTGCTGCAGGAAGTGTTTATAATAAAACTCACACGAAAGATGTTGAACTTTTGGGCGGTTTAATTAAAAAAATGCCTTATACATCCGTATTATTCATTATAGGTTCAATTGCAATATGCGCCTTGCCCCCGTTTAACGGTTTTATCAGCGAATTTTTAATATATGCCGGTATGGTATTAGGGTTATTCGGCGGAAATATCGCCTCTTTTATAACCATGGTTGTGGCAATTTCGGCACTTGCCTTGGTTGGTACAATGGCAATTCTTTGCTTTACAAAGGTTGTAGGAATTTCTTTTTTGGGAAATCCGAGAAGCGAATTTTCTCAGAATGTTAATTCCGATTCTGAAAAAGTCATGCTTATACCAATGGGCGTTCTTGCTTTATTTACATTATTGATAGGTCTTTTCCCGCAATTTATAGCAACATTAACCCTAACTCCCGTATTAAACATACTGCATCTGAATACTGTCAGTGCGGAAGTATTTTCAATATTCAGCTTAATGGCGCTAATCAGTATTTCTTGTTTTATTTTCATCATAATTTTATTTTTAATTGCGGGTTTAAGATTTGTGATTAATAAAAAAACCCGTCAATATTCAACATGGGGCTGCGGTTACGATAAAATAAACCCGAAAATGCAATACAGTGCTTCAAGTTATGCAGGTTTATTGATATCAACTTTAAAACCGTTATTTAAAAGAGTTTTACACATAAAAAAGCCGAAAGATTTATTCCCTCAAAATGCTTATTATGAAGTTAAAATTGAAGATATAGAAGAAGCATATATAGTTAAACCTTTAATTAAACTTGATGAAAAAATACTTGCAAAATTTGAAAGAATACAAAACGGAAATATACAGCAGTATATTTTGTTCGGTTTGGTATTCTTGATTTTAATGATTATAGGACTAATTTTTATAGGATAAAAAATGACAACATTAATAAACATATTAATACTTTTATTTGTACCTTTTTTGGCCATGGGTGTTATTAAAAAAACAAAGGCTTTTTGGGCAGGCAGAAAAGGAGCGCCTTTATTACAGCCTTTATATGATTTTTTGCGCTTAATGAAAAAAGAAACGGTTTATTCAACAACGACTTCCTGGGTATTTAAACTTGCGCCCGTAATAAATTTTGCCGCAATTATTTTTGCTTCTTTATTTGTTCCTTTAATAAAAGGTTATGCAATTTTAAATATTCCTTTTGCTTTTATAGTTTTTTCTTATATTTTGGGTTTGGGAAAATTTTTCTCGCTCATTGCCGCGCTTGATACGGGAAGTAGCTTTGAAGGAATGGGTGCTTCAAGAGAGGCCTGTTTTTCAACCATAGTTGAGCCTGCGTTTTTTATAGTAATGGCTTCCGTTGTTGCATTAACCAAAATAACAAGTTTTGAAAATTTAAAATACATTTTATATAATTCGGGGATTTACGGAATTTTAATAGTTGTTTTAGCTGTTTTAGCTTTATTTATAATGCTTTTAGTGGAAGGGTGCAGAGTTCCCGTAGATGATCCTAATACGCATTTAGAACTTACCATGATACACGAGGTTATGATTCTTGATAATTCAGGGTTTGACCTCGGTTTAATTGTGTGGGGTTCTACGATAAAAATGTTTCTTTTAGAAGCATTAATAGCTTCTTTAATTATACCTTCAAATATACCTTTTATAGCTTATATAACAGCATTTTTGGCAATAATATTTTTAATTTCCGTAATTATCGGCACAATTGAATCTTCAATTGCAAGGTTTAGGATGACGCATGTTTTTGAATTCATATTTATAATGTCTATTATGGCGCTTTTGATTTTAACTCTTACAACTTATAGAATATATGGAATTTAGCTATGGAAAATATTTTTATTATACTTTTAGGTTTAACAATGCTCTATATCGCTTCTACTTCAAGGCTTTTAGCGCATATTAATATGCTTGTAACGCAAGGAATTTTGCTTTTTTTAATATGTATTTTCGGCTTATCTGATGAAGCGTGGTTTAATTTGGGGATATTCGGCAGTTTGGATAAAAATTTTATACATATTTTAGGAATATTATTTATAATATTTGAAACGCTGGTGGTTAAATCCTTCTTAATTCCTTTGTTTTTAAAAAAAGTTTTAAATAAAACACACGCGCACAGAGATTCGAGTGCTAACATTCCTCATTTTTATTCTCTTGTAATATCAAGCATAATTTTATTCTTAGGGTTTATGAGTGTAAATCTTCATTTTAATACATTCCATGACGTGTCGCCTTTATTTTTCGGGGTTTCGATATCTATAATCATAATAAGTTTATGGCTGATTACAATTAAGCGCACAGTTTTATCTAATGTAATAAGTTTTATCACAATGGAAAACGGAATATTTTTACTATCTCTTTCCGTTGCAAAAGAAATGCCCATAATAGTTAATTTAGGGGTGTTGCTTGATATTTTTATAGCGGTATTTATTTTAGGAATGCTTGTTCAGGAAATAAATAGCGAATTTGAAGATTTGGAAGTTTCGCAATTATCTGATTTAAAGGATTATGAATAATGATTAGTTTGATTTTATTATCTCCCGTTTTTATATGTTTAATATTGTTTCTTATAAAAAATAGGGAACTAAATACTATTTTAATTAATATTTATGCAATTATTCATTTTATTTGCTCTATATGCCTGTGTATAGGGTATAACCCCCGCGATATAGAGCAGAAAATATTTCAAGTTGACGATTTGAATAAAATTTTTCTTATGGTTTTATCTTTGGTATTTTTGGCATTTGCAATATATAACAGCGGTTATATGAAAGAAAATAAAAACCTTACAAGAAAATTAAGACATTATGCTTATGCGGTTTTATTTTTTGTATTATCTATGACAGGTGCAATTTTAAGTTCAAACTTAGGTATAGCTTGGGTCTTTATAGAAGCAACAACTTTAGCAAGTGCGTATTTGATTTATTTTAATAAAACAAAACATTCTATTGAAGCTGCATGGAAATATGTTTTTATTTGTTCAATCGGTATTGCGCTTGCTTTTGTCGGAATAATTCTTTTAACAATTGCAACGGGAGATTTAAACTCTTTATATTTTAGTGATTTATATAATAATGCTTCTAATTTTGATAGTTTTTGGCTGAAATTATCTTTTGTATTTATTTTGTTTGGTATAGGTACAAAAATGGGGCTTGCGCCTGTTCATTTCTGGCTTCCCGATGCCCACGCGCAATCACCTTCTTCCATATCCGCTTTATTATCCGCAACGTTATTGAATTGTGCTTTTTTAGTTATATTAAAGGTTTTTAAAATAATGATTATCGCAAATTGTGATGGCTATGCAAGGATAATGCTTTTTACAATGGGTTTTTTATCGTTATTTATAAGTGCTGTTTTTATATATCATATTAATAATTATAAAAGAATGCTTGCTTATTCTTCAATTGAAAATATGGGTATCCTTGTAATAGGCACTGCCCTTGGGGGTATAGGGTTATTTGCTTCAATTATTCATTTAATAGGTCATTCTTTTATAAAAGCGTCATTTTTTATGACATCGGGAAATATTTTAAAAATATACGGCACAAAAAAGATTAAATCCGTAAAAGGAATTTTATCTAAAGATAAAAAAACAGGCTGGCTATGGATAGCTTCCCTCGTTGGTATAACTGCTTTTCCGCCTTCGGTATTATTTATAAGCGAATTTTTTATTGTAAAAGCAATGCTCCAAAAAGAATATTATTTTATGAGTATAGTATTTTTGCTTTTGCTTACAATTGTGCTTTTCGGGCTTTTAAGAGCTGTATTTAATATGACGGCTTCGGATAATAACGAATACAAAAAGGTCAAACTTCCCTGTTCAATGTATATTCCGCAGATTGTACTTTTAGCTTTATCTTTTATTATGGGTATTTATCTGCCATATATTGACAACATCAAAAAGGCTGTAATCGGATTTTAAAAGGATAAATTATGAATTGGATAATAACTGAAAATAATAAAAAAATAGATGCTCTTTCAATTCCGACAATTACAATTGAAGAATTAAGAGAGGATTTAAAAGCCTTAAAATTGCGCCCTATAGGTTTTTTTGGCAAACAGGAATTTGAAAACGTAAGATTATATGTAGTGTTAGCTGATGATAAAAAAGGAAAAATACATATTTCATCCGTTTTATTTAAGCCTGATGTGAAGTCGTATAATTCTTTAACTAAAGATTTTCCTCAGCTACATAATTTTGAAAGAGAATTTTATGAAGATTTTAAAATAGAACCAAAAAATCACCCTTGGCTTAAACCCTTAAGAAATAATCAAAAAGATTACCCCTTTTTTGTAATGCAGGGTGAAGATATCCACGAAGTTGCAGTAGGGCCGATACATGCAGGAATAATTGAGCCGGGGCATTTTAGGTTTATGTGTCAGGGTGAAAAAATATACAACCTTGAAATAATGCTTGGCTATCAACACAGAAATGTAGAAAAATTAATGCTTAACCCTAATAACAGATTGGCCGAATCTATCTGCGGGGATAGTGTTGTAGGGTATAATATGGCGTTTTCTGAAGGTATGGAAGCGCTATCCGATACGGTTATTTCAAAAAGAGCCTGCTTAATAAGAAGAATTGCCCTTGAAATGGAACGTATTGCAATACATATTGGTGATATGGGTGCAATCTCGGGAGATATGGCATATTTAATGGGTGCAAACGTTTTTGCAACAACAAGAACCCTTGTAATTAATACTATGCTTGAAATTTCGGGAAGCCGTTTTGCAAGGGGTTTAATTGATGTCGGCGGGGTTAATTTTGATATTGATAATGAAATGGCTTCAAAAATAAAAACCATGCTTAATGAAGTTTTAGAAATTGTCCACAGATGTGCAAAAATTATGCTTAAAAAACCTTCCTGTATTTCAAGAATGGAGCAAACAGGTACGGTAAGTAAAGAAACAGCACTTTCGTTAGGTGCTGTCGGCATGGCGGCAAGGTCTTGCGCCATAGGGTTAGATTCACGCTTTGATTTTAAGGATAAATATTATACAAAATATTCAACCGCTAAAAAACTTGAAGAAACAGGAGATGTATTTGCAAGATTTAAGTTAAGATATAAAGAAATTATTCAATCTATACAATTTATAAATTATTTTTTAGACGAATTAAAAAATAATAAAGAAGAAATAAAAACAACTCCTAACGATTTATCCGCTAATTCTTTTGTTGTTTCAATAACAGAAGGCTGGAGAGGAGAAATAGTTCATTGTATTATTACGGGAGTGAATTCGGAAATAATCAGATATAAAATAAAAGACCCTTCTTTTAACAATTGGTATATGTTATCAATGGCGGTTAGAAATAACGGTATATCTGATTTTCCGCTGTGTAACAAAAGTTTTAACTTATCATATTGCGGATGTGATTTATAAAAAGGATTATGAAATGTTAGATACAATAAAATTAAAATATTATCAAGGTGATAAATATATTAAAGATATTCAAAATGCACCGATAAAAGACAGTTTCAGAGGCTTTCCCATTATAAAAGAAGGCGAAATAGATGTTTCTTGCTGTCCTTTAAATGCACTGAGCACCAATCCGAATAAAATTGATATGGGAAAATGCACTTTTTGCGCTAAGTGCAAATCTGAAATTATTCAATTTTCGCCTAAATATAAAATATCTTCCGCTTCAAGAGAAAATCTTATAATTAAAGAAAATATGACCTTTGAAGAATTTGAAAAAACGGCAATTAAAGCAAGAAAAGAAATCAAAAAAATATTTTCAAAATCTTTAAAATTAAGACAAGTTTCAGCAGGCGGTTGTAACGGGTGTGAAATGGAATTAAATGCCTGCTTGAATGCTAATTTTGATATGGGCAGATTCGGTATAGAATTCACAGCTTCCCCGCGCCATGCAGACGGCCTTGTTATCACAGGCCCGATTACAAAAAATATGGCTTATGCGCTTGAAGATTGTTATCAATCAACCCCTAATCCCAAAATTGTAATTTTAGCGGGCGCTTGTGCAATTTCAGGCGGAATATTTCAAAATTCCGATATGTTAAACAGAGAATTTATAGAAAAATATAATATTGATTTATATATACCCGGTTGCCCTATACATCCTTTAACCTTCATTAATGCGCTATTAGATTATTTAGAAATAAAGGCATAAATTATGAAATTAATGCAAGTAAAAAAAGAGCTTGATAACATAAAAAGAACGAAATTCGGTATATCAATTCCCGAATTAAGAAAATTTGCCAAAAAACTTGCAAAAGAAAATTATAAAGAATTTATCGAACATAATGATTATTCATCTTTTGAATTAAAAATGCTCCATGCGTTTTTAATAGGATATTTAAAAGATGATATTAATACATTGCTTAAATATTTTAAGGATTTTATACCCTATGTTGATGATTGGGCGGTTAATGATTCTTTGTGCCAAAATTTTAGAATTGCAAGAAAATACCCCGATACTGTCTGGAATTTTTTATTAAATTATAAAAATTCCAAAAAAGAGTTTGAAAGTAGAATTGTAGCGGTTGTTTTACTTTCGCATTATTTGAATGATGAATATATAGATAGAGTGATTGAAGTAATAAATTCCTTAAATACGGATGATTATTATTCGCAAATGGGTACAGCCTGGGCAGTTGCTACAATTATGGGCAAATATCCCGAAAAATGCTTAGAATATTTAAAATCGGAAAAGTGTAATTTAGATAAGATAACATATAATAAATCTCTTCAAAAAATTAAAGAATCATATAGAGTGTCGGATAAAATGAAATTAATAACTAATAATTTAAAAAAATTATAGTTTTTATATATTAATTCATTTCAGCCAATCTTTTACCTAAGTCAAATGCAAGCTCTAAGTATTTTGGGAAATTTTCTTCATTATATTTCTTTTTATGATTTATATCATATAAATTACTGTCATATTTGGAATAATCATCAAATTGCAAAGTATAATAAGCATTAATTACTTCACAATATCCGAAGCATTTTTTCAAAAATTCCTTATCATCTCCTAAAATTACAGGGTAATTGCGTTCTTTATAATCTTCCATAGAGCAATTCATTGTATATATTAAACCTATGGGCATGTATTTATTTATAATTCTTTTTACACCGCCGTTTACTTCGTCTTTTAAATATGAATAGCAAGGAAACATTAATCGTTCAACAAAAGCCCTGAATAAACTTGTCGGATATGAAAAATAAACAGGAGTTCCGATAATTATTGAGTCTGCTTGTAAAATGTTTTCCAATACAGGTCTTAATTCATCTTTATAAGCGCATAAGCCGTTTGTTGTTGAGCCTTTGCGTTTGCAGGCAAAACAGCTTATACAGCCTTTATAATTTAAATTAACAAGGTCAATATATTCAACGTCTGCTCCTGCTTTGAGTGCTCCTTGTTGAGCGTTTTTTAACAGACGCGCGGTGTTAAAATTTTTTCTAGGGCTTGCATTTAAGATGATAACTTTTTTCATACCTGTTCCTTATTTCAATTTATTGTATTCTTCGTCACTTACGGCTTCCAGCCATTGTGTAGAAAGTTCTTCTCCATCTACTTCTATTGCAAGATGAGAAAACCAGCTATCAGGCGCTGCCCCATGCCAATGTTTAACATTTGCCGGAATATTGATAACATCCCCCGGTTTCATTTCAACGGGTTCTTTTCCTGATTCCTGATAATAACCTCTGCCCCCTATTGCAATTAACATTTGGCCGCCGCCTGTTTTTGCTTTATGTATATGCCAATTATTTCGGGTTTTAGGTTCAAAAGTTACGTTGTAAATTTTTACCTGACTTGTTGAAACGGGTGCAATATAACTTTGCCCGATAAAATATTTTGCATAAGCCGTATTTTCTTCGCCAATCGGAAACATTAAGTTTAGCGCATATTTTTCTTTATCGCTTAGAGGTTTTATAGGTTCATTCCATACTTCACGCGCCAGATTAAATGTTGCCCAAGCCTTAGGCCAGCCTGAATAAAATGCGCTGTGGGTTATTGCTGCTGCAATTTCTTCCCTTGTAACCCCGTTATTTTTTGCGTTTTGCAGATGATGTTTTAAGGAAGTATCTGTTATTCCTTGCGACATTAAAGCAACAACCGTTATTATGCACCTTGTTTTAATCGGAATATCTTGATTGTTCCAATTTTCACCAAACAGAATATCGTCATTAAAATGTGCAAATTCGGGTGCAAAATCTCCCAAATTATCTCTGCCTGCCGTTTGTACTATTTTATTTGTCATAGGTTTATTTTCTCCTTTATTTTTATTTAGGGCAAAACAATAATTCTCCATAAATAAGCATATCATTAAAGTTAAAATTAAAATTGATTTAATATTCATTTTATCCTCTATAACGATTTTCCGAGTTTATAGGCTTCTTTTAGGTATTTTTCATATCTTCTCCTTATAATTATTAATAATAGGTATTAATTGAATATCGGAAAATTCTTTTATCATTTTTTCGGGGTTAAATTCATCATCCGACATACACCAAATTGTAAACATTCCGTACATTTGAGCCAGTATCATTTCACAAAGAGTATTTATGGGCGTATCCGGTTTTAATTCTTTATTTTCAACAGCTTGAGATAAGATATTTTTAAGCATTTCAAAATCATAATGCCATTTAATCTTTCCCATGCTTTCATTATTTTGATTTTTTTCAACAAGACCTTTTATCCATTCTCTTACTATATGGAGCTTATAGCCTTGAACCTCTTTAATAAAACATTCAAAATAAAGGCAAAGCCTTTTTGTGATATCTGAATTTTTATTTTTTTCCAATTTTAATTGGGTTTCTTTGAATAAATTTTTGCAGATTTCTAAAACGATTTCTTCTTTATGCTTAAAATAGGTATAAAAAGTGCCTGTTGCCACATTTGCCCTCTGTGTAATATCGCAGACACTTAAATTATAAAATCCCTTTTCTTTTATAAGTTTATTTGTTGTATCAAGAAGTTTTTGCCTTGTTTTCAGAGCATTTTCCTGCCTTGTTGCCATTTTAACTCCTTTAATTTAAAAATATTATACCATAAATGAACTCTGTTCATTGAATACTATTCATTATTTATGTTAATATCTAACACAGGAGTTAAGAGAATTATATAATAATAAACTTAGAAATGTGTTTATGATAAACAATTGAAATGTCGGCAGTGTTAATATTGCCGGTATTTATTTAAAAAATATTTTTTTTCATGTTTTAATAAATATGTGTTGTCAGGTTTCAATAAAGGATTTTTATGAAAATACCAAAAATTTCATTTTCGGTTTTAAATTTTTCTGCGAAAAAAAGCTATTCACAGATTTTTTTAGTTTTTTATAGTAAACTCCTTTGTTATTTTTATTATATATTAAATTCAAAAGAACAAAAAATTATTGTTTTAACCGTAAACCCTGATACAATAGAAACAAGATTTAATAACCCTGTTTTTAAAATACAAAGATATTTAGCTTATAATTTATCAGGCGATATTGAATTATTTTAAATTATATTTGCCTTTTTTGAAAGGAGAGGATAATATGAAAAAACTTTTTATATTATTAATAATGATTTTAATATGTTCTATAAACTATGTATTTGCAAGGACAGAAGAATTTAAAGACGCTGTTTTAAAAAACAGACTATTTTCAATTTCCATACCGCAAAATTTAAAAGGTTTTTATACTGTTAAAAAAGAAAAAAATAAAATTTCAATCTATCATAAAAATTCCAAACATTCAGGCTTTGGCGGTTTTGCATTTGGAATTAAAGCATATAAAAACCCTGCTGACCATGCGGTATTACCGGGGAGCAGAAAACTTGGCGAACTGACGGATAAAAAAGGAAATTTATATGATATTGTCCTAAAACACCCGACAGATGTTCAATATGATTATACAAAAAGCGAAACTCCGCCTGAATCTTTTAAACTCCTTTATGATTTAGGGGAAAATATAAATATTAAAGGAATAAATGGTGCAACATATTTTAAAAACCAAGGTATGAAAGGAGAGGATTTATATCAAAGCATTTTAGAAAAATATAAAACCGCACTGATTGAAAAATGGGATTCTGATAAACTTGAAAAAGAAAATATGAGCTATATGTATAATATAATTCCTTCAAATAAAATAGGATATACATATTATGATATTAATGCCGATGGGATTGATGAACTTGTAATCGGTGAAATTGCGCAAGGTAATTGGAGAGGTGTAATTTATGATATTTACACAATGGTTGATAGAAAACCGGCCCATGTGATTAGCGGCGGGCAAAGAAACAGATACTATGTTTGCGATAATTCTTTCGTTTGCAGGGAGTATTCATCGGGTGCCGCTGAAAGCGGAGTTGATGTTTATAATTTGGTTGAAAATTCAACAGAATTATTCCCGCAGGTAAGTTTTAAATATGACGGATACAAAAACCCTAAAAACCCTTATTTTATCTCATATAGTGATGAAAATTACGAAAATTATCCTGAAAAAGAATTCAGAGAAAGAAAAAAAATCTTTGAAAAATATGAAAGATTTAATTATATCCCGTTAAATAATATACAAATAACCGATAAATTAAAAGATAAATATAACCCTAAAAAAGATTATTTTGACTATTCTGTTGTGTTAGAAGAATTTCCAAAGGATTACTATTACACAACCGTAAAAATAAATAAATCAAAAGAACGCATTTTAATAATTACTAATGAAATTGATAAAAATAATAATTCTAATCAAGGTTTATTTTATTACTTTGATAAAAATGGTTTTGTCTATCCGCTCGGACTAATTGAAAGCGGGACTCCATTTACGCAATCAATAAATTATCTTTATTATAACGATGAAAATAAAGATATAAAATTTTATATGTCGGATAAAAAATTAGAAATAATAAAATCTATCGCAAATACAAAAGAAGAAAGAAATAATATTGTGTTTGCCACAATAAAAAGTGCTGATAAATTCAAAGGTGATTTTGGCGAACCTGCAGGCGATGATATTAAAAAAGTTACAATAGATGGGTTTTATTTTGAATATCATAAAGGGCAATATAAAAGAGAATATATAAAAAATCTTATGAAAGAATGTATAAAAGAAGGGGTTAAAACTCAGGTTCAGATGTATTGCCAAATGGTTAAAAAATTACATCCTGAGAATTAATTCGCGCAAAAATTTATGATTCCGTTTAAAGGATCCTTACCTGCTTTTACCGCTTCACAGAATTTATGCGCAACTTGCTCTACTGCATTGTATTCTTTAATATCATCTCTCATTTTTAAACTCCTTTATTTTTAACTATAAATATGGTAAGCTATCAGTATAAATTTTACAAGTACGGTAATAAAGGTAACTGCCATGACGACAGATGAAAAAGATTGCTTAAAGAGTGTTGAAAGTTATGACAAAACAGGCTTTAACTATACAATGTCGTTATTTACCGGCAAGTATAAATTAACCGTTTTATATGCAATTTACAGGCATGAAATTATAAGATTTAATGAACTGCAAAGATATTTAAATATTTTATCGCATAAAACTTTAAGCAATACCTTAAAGGAACTTGAGCATGACGATTTGATTATAAAACACGATTATAAAGAAATCCCGCCAAAAGTTGAATATAGTTTGTCGGATAAGGGTAAATCCTTTATTCCGATATTGTACGCTATGTGCGATTGGGGTGAAAAGTTCATTAAATAGAAAATCTATTAGCATAAAAAACTTTTATTGTTTGTTTATACTATCATAACTACATAAAGAGGGGTTTATATGAATTTAATTGAACGCAACAAAGAACTAATGAAAAAATTTGAAATAATGATTAATACTGCTGATGAAAAATTGGCAGAAGAATTGGTTGATAGCAATGCACCTTTTTATACCCCTGCAAGTCCTGAACCTTTGTATGGCGGTAAAGGATATTTATCAGTTGTGCATTGGATGAGGTCCGGTTTTTCGGATGTTCAATGGCATATTACTGATTTGGTAGCTGATGTTGATAAGGTTGCTGTTAAATGGGATTTAACAGGTACACATGACGGAGATTTTATGGGTATAAAACCAACAAATAAAAAGATTTCTGTTTGTGTAATGAATTTTTATTACTTCAATAAAGACGGTAAAGTTACAAATGATATAGCAGCAGAAGGTATGATAGGCATTCTTCGCGGCATTGGAGCAATGTAGTTACCTGAAGTTGAAACAACTTCATTTACAAGTTTTCCTGGCGGGAAGTAAAATTATGACCGAACAATGAGTAAGAGTATAAAATAAAGGAGATATATTATGCAAAATTTTGATTATTGTACACCAACAAGACTTATTTTCGGAAAAGACTCTATTGAAAAATTACCTGATGTAATGAAACCCTGGAAAAGAATTTTATTAACTTATGGCGGCGGAAGTATTAAGAAAATCGGACTTTATGACAAAGTAAAAGTTCTTTTAAAAGACTTTGAAATTTATGAATTATCGGGTATTCAGCCAAATCCGAAATATAACCCAAGTGTTTTAGACGGTGTTAAAATCTGTAAAGAAAAAAATATTGACGTAATTTTAGCAGTAGGAGGCGGAAGTGTTTTGGATTGTTCTAAAGCAATAGCTGCAGGTGCAAAATATGATGGTGAGGCTTGGGATTTAATTACTTATAAAGTAAAAGCTAAAAGTGCATTGCCTATTGTTGATATTTTAACTTTGGCTGCAACAGGTTCTGAATATGATTGCGGAGGTGTTATTTCAAGAACGGAAACTAACGATAAAATTGGTTATATTGACCCTCTATTATTCCCTGTTTGTTCAATTTTAGACCCTGTTTATACATTTTCTGTTTCTAAAAAACAAACGGCAGCAGGCTGCGCTGATGCTATGAACCATGTTATGGAGCAGTATTTTACATCTGATACTACTCTTTTAAATGACGGATTTTGTGAAGCGGAATTAAAGAGCCTTATGGAAAATACAAAAGCATGTCTTGCTAATCCTGAGGATTACAGAGCAAGAGCAGAAATGATGTTATGCTGTACATACGGATGTAATGGGATTTTGGCATTGGGTAACTCACCTTCAGGCTGGCCTTGTCATGCTATAGAACATGCATTAAGCGCATATTATGATATTACCCATGGTGAAGGGCTTGCAATAATTACACCACGCTGGATGAAACATATTTTATCCGATAAAACAATAGACAGATTTGTAAAATATGGTGTTAATGTATTCGACATTGATAAAAATCTTGAAAGTTACGAAATTGCAAATAAAGCGATTGATGAAACATATAAATTCTTTGAATCAATAGGTATTCCAATGCACTTAAAAGATGTAGGAATTGATGACAAGAGAATTGATGAAATGGCTCATCATATTGCAGTAAATGAAGGACTCGATCGGGCTTATATACCATTATTGGAAGAAGATATTAAGTCAATTCTTTTAGCGTCATTATAAGCAATCGAACCTCCTAAAACACAATTGCATACTGATTTTAAGGCTAATGCTCATCAGAGTTTTATTTTGATGTATTTTTTACCCGAGCGAAAGAGCTTGAATATATCAAAGACAAAGGAATTGCCAAAATCCGCCGAATCCGAACCTTTGGTGTTCTTGTTCTTGAATTCTGACAAATTTTAATCAACTAATGACAAACATTTATCTTTTATATCAAGTGCAATATCTTTCGCTTGTTTTTCTTTTATGCCAATATTTTTTGCGACAGCCAGTGTAGATTATCAGAGAGATTGAGAAAAGTACCACCGGAAGTTTGAGAGAATTCTCAAACTTTTTAAGTTTCGAGGGAAGAATTTCAAAACTTACTGATAAAAACTCTCAAATTCTCTGATAATTTATTCTCAAAGTTAGTGATACTTTTTTGATGAGTTTTGTGTTCTTTTATATTCAATTATTAAACTTTTCGCATTGTTATAGCATTTTGCGGACATACATGCGAACATAATGAACACCCTGCACAAACATTTTTATCCACCTCAATACACGATTCAGTCTTTTTCAAGGCATTATATTCGGATTCAGAACATATATTAACGCATTTACCGCACTTTCCGCATTTTTCATTATCTATATTCGGATACAAGTGGTTCTTTTTGTTTAATTTTTCGTGTGAGGTAATTTTTGGAATTGCAATATTTTTCAATTCTTTAAGATTTTCCATTCCTTTTGTTTCAAGATAGTTTAATAATCCTGATTTTAAGTTATTGATTATACTATAGCCGTTTATCATAACTTCAGTACAAATTTGAACAGCATCAGAACCTAGTGCTATGTATTGTGCGGTATCTTGCCAATTTGTAATTCCCCCTATGCCTAAAATCGGCAAATCAGAGCATTGTCTTAACTGTGCAACACACTTAAATCCGATTGGTTTTACAATTTCACCCGAGCAGCCTCCGTATGTTGAATATCCGTCGATACAGAGGTTTGGTTCTAATGTATCGAGATTTACTCCCATAAATCCCTGAACAGTATTTATTGCGGCAAATCCGTCACAACCTGCTTTTTCAACAGCTTTTGCAATCCATGTAATATCAGTTACATTTGGTGTTAGTTTTACAAAAACAGGTTTGTTTGCAATTGATTTTACCCATGAAGTTATTAAAATAGATATTTCAGCACTTGTTCCTATAGCCATACCGATATTTCTTTCAGGCATACCATGAGGGCAGGAAAAATTCAATTCATAAGCATCAATAGGAGTATCATTCAGGGTTTGCACAAGATTTTGCCACGCATCACGTTCGACAGGAGCCATAATGCTCGCAATAATAACTTTATTTGGATGCTTTTTCTTTAAATATTTAATGCCGTCACACCAGTATTGAACAGTTTTATGACTTAATAATTCTATGTTTTGAAATCCTATAACTTTACCTTTTGATTTCATTGTTTCATAACGTGGACTTGTTTCGGTCATTTCTAAATTATCAGGCGTAATTGTTTTAAGGACTGCTCCGCCCCAGCCCATTTCAAAGGCTTTATCTATACTTTCAACCAATGCCGTAGGTGGTGCAGAAGCAAGTAAAAATGGATTTTCAAATTCTATTCCTAATACTGATGTTTTTAATGTCGGCATATCAAAATCCCTCAAATTCTTTACTTTAAATGTTTATCCTATATGGAACAATCCCGCAATTGTTCCTGTTATTATCGTTGCAAGTGTTGCAGCCAATAAACTTTTATAGCAAATTGAAGTTATTAATCCTGTTTTTTCGGGTGCAAGAGCAACTGCACCGCCAACAGCAATACTTAAAGATTCGATACTTGTAAATCCGCATAGGGCATAAGAAGCTATAATTGCACTATGCGTTGATATTGTACCGGCTTTAATTGCCTCGCTTAATCCAACGTATGACGGCACTTCCGTCATAATAAGTCTTGTGCCTAAAAATTCTCCGACCATTGATGTATCTTGCGGAGCAACACCCATCAAGAAAGCAACCGGTTTAAATATAAATCCTAAACATTTTGCAATAGTTATATCAGTGAAATAGCTTAGGCATAAATTAAAAATACCCAATATGCCTATTACCGCAACAAGCAGTACGACAATTCCCATAATCATTTTACCGCCGTCCATTGCACCGTTTACAATACTGCCCGTAAAAGTTTTTGCAGACTCGGGAACTTCAATCTTCATTTCATTTTCTTCCGGAGTTTCTGTTTCAGGTTCCATAATCTTTGCTATCATAATTGCATTAGGGATTGACAATACCGTAGCACCCACCAAATGCCCTGCTATTGTCGGGATTTTATCGTTAAGAAGTGAAACATACAAAGCCAACATTGATGAAGCTATTGTTGACATGAAAACCGTAAAAATCAGGAACAATTGAGAGCGGGTTAATGTTTTAAAATAAGGTCTGATACTTGTAAAAGATTCTATACCTACAAACATATTGCTTGCAGAACAGATTGCTTCAACTGCGCTTATACCAAAAAATTTCTTTACAAATTTTGCTATGGTTACAATAATGAACGGTAAAACTCTTAAATAATACAGCAGGCTGCAAAGTGATGCAAAAATTATTATAAATGTTAAACTTTGGAATATTAAAATAAATCCCTGTTCAGAGTTTGCTGCGCCCAAAGAACCAAATACAAAAACAACACCTTCTCTCGCTGATTCTATAACTTTTGAAAAGAAATTGCTAAATGCTAATAGTACATCTCTGCTTCTCGGCAATAAGAAAATAATTGTTCCAATAACCAATTCAAGAGAAAATGCTGTTAAAATTGTTCTAAAATTAACTGATTTTTTATTACTGCTGCATAACCAAGCAATAAAAAGAAAAACAAATATTCCGATTAATCCTATAAATTTTTGTGACATAAACTCTCCTGATTTTATAAGTTCGTCTTTTTTATTACATTTTGATCCAAAATTTGATTAAATACCCCGAAAGTATTGTAACACAAAATTAAATTGTGAAAAAAATTAGAGATTTGGGGCTTAAACTTTTATTATTATAAACATAAGTTAGTATCTTGGAATTAAAGGATTTAAATATTATTTAACCATTTTATAATTTGCTCTTTTGTGAGTATAATTCCGTTTTCAAACATGAATAAAGGTTGTTTGATATCTTTTGCATTTGTTGAATTCTTAACCTCGTTAATTATTTTCTTTTTGCTTGCACCGCCTGAATATGTAAAAAACGGAATTAAGGTTTTATTTTCAAAGTTATTGTTTTTTAAAAATGCCTTGGCGGGTAACGAAACAGAAAAATTCCAGATCGGAGAGCCGACAAAAATAATATCATAATTTGAAATATCGATATTATTTATTTGAGGCAAAACCCCCTCTTTCATTTGCTTTCTTATAAGTTTTGACATTGTAAAAATATTATTCGGGTATTTTTCAATTAATTCAATTTGTTTTATATCTCCGCCGACAATAAAACGGATACTTTCTGCAATACTTTTTGTATTACCTATATTTGAATAATAAACGATTAATATTTTTTTATTCGTTAATATTTCGGGAGGATAATATTTAATATTTTTTAATTCGTTGATTTTAAAAATCGCTACTATAAATAACGTCAAAAATACAAAAATTATTCCGAATGCATAAATTTTCATCATATTTAGATTATACGATAAAGGAATAGAATATGCTAAACTTTATCTGATTTCTTTTAGTTCGGTTCATTTTTAGCAATTGATACAAAATATGTCTGAAATATGCAGTATTATTATCGAATAGACTTGACTTGTCTAAAAACAGAGTTAAGATGAATAGTGACATAGCAAGCGTTTGAAGACTTAACAGGTTCGTGTCCAGCGCAAGCGAGCAGAGTGCGAAGTGTTTTTGCAAAAAGAACAAAGTTCTTTGAAGCAAAACACGTAGGCACGTTTAATGCGAGCGCAGCAAGACAACCCAGGCAGTTTTAAGAGTTTGTGTATATAGTTATAGTTGACTGGGTTTTAATGGTGTAAATTATCAGAGAGATTGAGAAAAGTACCCTCGGAAGTTTGAGAGAATTCTCAAACTTTTTAAGTTCTCGAGGAAGAATTTCAAAACTTCCGTCTTGGTAGGTTTTAATGGGACATTTGAAAAAACATTTTTCAGCCGTCTTTCGGCTTTACGTTTGAATTACATCCCCTTCCGAGTGTGTAGATTATCAGAGAGATTGAGAAAAGTACCCCCGGAAGTTTGAGAGAATTCTCAAACTTTTTAAGTTTCGATGGAAGAATTTCAAAACTTACTGATAAAAACTCTCAAATTCTCTGATAATTCATTCTCAAAGTTACTGATAAATTTTTGATAAGTTGTGTGTTAATAATAAAAAATAATTTGGTCTTGTTTGTTATATAATGCTCTTAGAGTTTCTAACTAATTTGGAAGTATTATAGTGAGCAAACCATTATATTCTACAAAACTAGGCAAATACTATATTGATAAATGTGAAAATTTTATCAAACATTCTAGGTTGCAAGGAAAGGTTCAATTAATTTTAACATCGCCGCCTTTTCCACTTAATAAAAAGAAGAAATATGGAAATTTTTGTGGCGAAGAATATAAAGCATGGTTTGTAAGCCTAGCTCCATTGTTTGAAAGTTTATTAACTGATAATGGTTCAATCGTAATAGAAATGGGAAATTCATGGGAAAAAGGTCGCCCTGTGCAATCACTACTTCATTTAAAATCATTGATGGAATTTGTTGAAAATCAAGATGCAAGTTTAAGATTGTGTCAAGAGTTTATTTGCTATAATCCTGCTAGATTGCCCTCGCCAGCTGAATGGGTGACTGTAAAAAAAATACGTGCCATTGATAGTTTTACACATATCTGGTGGATGTCAAAAAACGATTATCCTAAAGCTAACAATCAAAGAATTTTAAGGCCATATAGCAAAAGTATGCAAAAATTACTTTCGAGTGGGAAATATAATGCCGGCGCAAGGCCTTCTGAGCACAAGATAAGCGAAAAAAGTTTTTTGAAAGAAAATAAGGGAAGTATATCGCATAATGTTTTGGAACTTTCTTCAGTTAATGGAGAAGATTTAAGGTTACCATATTCTATGTTGAGCATAGCAAATACCAAATCAAATGATTTTTACACAAGAACTTGTAAAGACCGGAATATTACACCTCATCCGGCAAGAATGCCATTGGAATTAGCCAGTTTTTTTATTGATTTTTTAACTGATGAAGGAGATATCGTATTCGATCCTTTTGGGGGAAGTAATACTACAGGTTTTTGTGCAGAAAAAGCTAATAGAAAATGGATAAGCATAGAAGCAAATGGAGATTATGGTAAACAATCCATGATTAGATTCGAAGATCCCACAATAAAAACAAAAATTAAAACAAATATGGAGTAATGGTATGAGTATCGTTGATGAAATTAAAGTTATGGCAGATGTTGATATTTTTGAATCGGCAAAGAAAAAAGAACTATTTGTTGGTCGTCCTTATTATCTTGATTATGATAAAGCGTATATTTTGATCACTGATGCTTGGAAAGAAAAAGTCGGCGGTGTTCCGCAGGGTTGCTTTTTACTTGCTTTTTATGAAAACTCTAAAGATAATGTTGAAGAATGCTTATTATTAAGGACTTTAAGGCCGTCTAAATTGCCAACAGATAATGCTGTAATCTCATCAATGGTTGAATATTATAAAGATAATTTAAAAACATCTGGCAGCAATAACCAGTTAGATGATTATACGAAATATACTTTTAGTTTTTCTGGGCTTGAATGTCGCATATTGGGAACATTTTATAAAGATCAGAATGGTAATGTAACATTTGGCGCAGATGTAGAGAATTTTTATAGTGCTCATAATTATGTAGTTTATAAGCCAACTGGTAAAGTTTTAGAAAAAATTGTTAATTTCCGCGATGGCAATTCTGTTGTTGGAGGAAGTAATGATGTCAAAATTGGGAAAGTAAGATATAGTTCAAGTTTACGTTTTCAAGGAAATGAACAAAATGTCCCGGTTTATATAACACCTCAAGATTTTTTAGGAAAGCGCACAGCTTTATTTGGTATGACAAGAACTGGTAAATCTAATACTGTAAAAAAAGTTATAGATGCCACAACAGAAATTAGTAAAAAGGCAAATCCTTCAACAGAAATTATAAGTACATCCGTGGCAGATAACTTAAAATCATTTGATGATTATGGCAATCCAAAACTTCCAGTTGGGCAGATAATATTTGACATTAACGGTGAATATGCAAATGCTAATATGCAAGATTCTGGTACTGCAATTTTTGAAAAGTATAAAGAACAAACAACTAGATATAGTGTGTTAGATAAAGAGGGTTTTAAAATCTTAAAAGTAAATTTTTATAATGATATAGAAGCTGGTTTTGATTTAATATATAACTTATTGGAAAATGAAGCAGGGGATTACATAAAAAACTTCCTTGCAATTGATTTTATACAACCAGATCAAAATGAAAACCGTAGTGATTATATAAGATGGCAAAGGAAAGTTGCTGCTTATCGGTGTTGTCTATATAAGGCGGGTTATACTGTCCCAAATGATTTTAAAGTGTTTTTCCAAGGAAATAAAGATATTAATAATGCCATTAAGGAAAATGAAGAAATTGATCCAAATAAAGGAATCAGTATTGATGAGGCAGTTTTATGGTTTACCTGGGTTGCAGAAAATTGTGACAATCACGAATTTTTCCGCAAATATAAAGCTAGTCATGGACATGAATGGGTAGATGAAGATTTAAAAGCAATATTAGTTATGCTAACGCAAAAAAGAGATTTATCTGCAAAATCTAGAAATATTAGCGGTTATAAAAAAATTGTACCATTAAGTAAATATCACACAGCAACAACAGAAATTTCATTTGAAAAAGAAATCATTGAAGATTTAAGGAATGGAAAAATTGTTATTATCGATATATCACAAGGAGATCCTAAGATACAACAAACATTTTCGGAAAGAATCTGTAGAAGTATTTTTCAAGATTCTATGAATGCTTTTGTAAATAATATGCCAAATAATTTCATACAATTTTATTTTGAAGAAGCCCATAATCTATTTCCCAAGAAAGATGATAAAGACTTAAGTCAAATATATAATAGGATTGCAAAAGAAGGTGCAAAATTAAACTTGGGTATGATTTATGCAACACAAGAAGTAAGTTCTATTAGTTCTAACATTTTGAAAAATACTCAAAATTGGTTTATTGCACATTTAAATAATGATGACGAGATAAAAGAAATTCGCAAATTTTATGATTTTGAAGATTTTTGTGAGAGTTTGATAAAATATAGCTCAGGCAGCGATAAGGGTTTTATCAGAATGAAAACTTATTCCAATGCATTTATTGTTCCTGTTCAAATAGACAGATTTACCTCAGAAAGTTCTAATTCATAGGTGGATACAATGAGTTATAATAATAAATATTCCAATAAACCTTTTGAATCTGCTAGTAAAACCAATCATACAAGTATTATTAACGATAGAGACGTAAAGAATTTCTTGAGCGATTGTCATATTCCTTCATTTGATAAAGATATTTCTCAACAAGATATGCAAACCTATTTTCTTGAAGATCTTGAAAATAATCCAATAAAAAACATTATTGCAATTGATGGTGGTTTTACAGATGTCTTTGTTAGAAAGGAATTTCCTTCTTCAACAATTGCTTTCTTTCAATTTGGAGCTTTATTTTTTAAATATCAAGACTTAATTGAAATGGAGGAAAAACCTTTTATAGATCCGGATGATTTTTCTAAACTACAGAATATGCAAAGAATGAAATTAGTTCTTCCTACAAAAGGAGTTACATTTAAAGATGAAATAGATCTAATAAATTCTGTTAGAAGATCTATATATGATTTTTTTGTCAATAATATTGAAAATCAAGGTTTAATAAAAGCTTTAAAATGGTTAATCTTTGAGGAATATAATTCTAATAGTGAAATAACCTGGACTATTGCGCAATGTCCACATTGCACAAAATCTATAACCTTTAGAAGAAGTGATTTATCTTCTGATTGCACCTTTAAATGTCCTCATTGCAATGAAACTATATATTTAACAGATGTTTTTAGATTACATGAGGTCGTTGATAATGAAATTGGGGCAGGTGGAATCTTAGGTTATTTATGTACTACTATTGAACAGCTAATAATTGTTTATTTGATAAAAGAGATTCTTAATACAAAAGCAGATATCTTGAAAGAAACATTGATAGTTAAAGATGGTCCCTTGGCATTCTTTGGTCAGACCGCTAATATACATAAACCAATGAAAAAATTAATAAAATACTTGAATGAAAATTATACAATAAATTTAGTTGGTTTAGAAAAAAGTGGAGCTTTTGTCGAACATGCTGAAATGATATCCGATAAATTAAAGAATAACCAAATTGTATTATTGGGTAATAGTTACATATATAAGTATATTTTACCAGGACAACCTAGACCTGGATCCATTTATGGAGAGACTACATACTATAGTCATAAGCTAATTTATAAATCAAAATATGATAATATTTATATAGCATCCATACCAACAATGAATTTAAAGGCTGAACCGAATTTGTCTGATTATATAAATTTACCAATAGTATTAAATAATATTGCATATTTAAAATGTGATTTATATTACAATTCTCTAGTTCCTGTTGTATTAGCCAATAAACTTGTTTCATTATCAGACCATCCTAGTGCTGATATATTGAAGAGTTTTGCACAACAAAATTTATTATAAATAAAACAAATAATGTATTCATGGAAGTAATATTTTAGCACCATTATATAGATAAAATAAGTTGTCGAATGATTAAGTTTTCAAGTTTTGAATATAGTCTTGTGTAATTATCGGTATTATTTTTGCAATGAATAGCCTCATTATGGATGATATTTAGCAAATAGTAATTTTCTGAAAGATCTTCTCCTAATTCTTCCATAAACTTAAGTTTCTCAATGGTTGTATAACAGTCTAAAAACCTATCTTTGTTAGAAGCTTCTAATCTGTCATATAAAGATTTTTCAATTTTTAGTCTTACATAACAGCATATAGCTAAAGGATCATATTCTGTGGTTCTATTTTCATTTTTATACAATTCATAATGATATTTAATATAAGTAATAAAATCTGTTTTTGTATGAATTTTGTTTAAATTTAAACGATCAAATACATCTATTGGTTCATAATTATTCGGATTGTAATGCAAATAATATCTTGAAATATTATCAATTTGTTCATCTGTAAATTTATTTTCCTTTTTATTTCTATAAATCAATAATTTTTCGATTATTTTTTCATTCGGTTTTCTTTGAGATTTTGTTAGATAGTA
>JAFVFO010000013.1 GCA_017475485.1 Candidatus Gastranaerophilales bacterium
GAATTGCAGCAGCAAGATGAAGATGGTTCAATGGCTGAAAGCATATCTGCCCTTCAAGGTGAAATCCAAACAGCCCAAGCGGCGGAAGAAGAAGCAAAAGCCGCACTTGAAGAAGCAAAAGCGCAGCTTGAAACTCTGAAAGGCGAAAAAGAAACCCTTGACGGCGAATTAACGGAAGCCCAAACCGCACTTAGTGATGTTCAAGCAGAAGTACCGGAAGGTAATGAAAAAATCGAATCAGCTCAAGCAGATTGGGATGAAGCTAAACAAGGTTTCAGTGAATTGAAAGACCAAATGCTCGCAACTGCGCAAACTGACGTAGATAATGCAATAAACAGAGTAAACGAGGTTCAAACCGCATTATCGGAAGCCCAAAGACAACAAACCCTTGCTCAATATACAAATTACAATGCACAAGCCGGCGAAAGGCTTGCAAACCAAGCGCACACAGTAGCCGGAACTGTAGGATACTGTATGGGCGGTGTTTGCGACACCCTTCAACGCACTTATGGATGCAGTATGTATGGCCTTGGTTCAGCTTATATGGCAGCAGACGCATTACGCGGAAATACTCCCGGCTATGAAGAAATTGCAAGCCACTTTACAGAAGTTGAAGTACCCAGAGACGAACTTGCAAGTCTGCCTGCAGGTTATATCGTAGTTTGGGATAACAACCAAAATGGCGGCGGTTCAAATGTATCCTCAGCAGGCAGAGTCCATGGACACATTTCGATTTCACTTGGCGACGGCAGGGAATCAAGCGACCATATTCAAAATCAAATAACAAATCGTGACGCAAATTATACAGTATTTGCACCAATTTCATAAGTGATTTAAGTATCCAGGAAATTTTGCGTTCTTTTTGCACACAATTCGCAATAGTTGCATTCGGAATTACATCTGAGTGCGCATTTATCCCCGTATTTAATAAAATGTTTGATATCAGGCAGGTAGGATTTTAATTCTGTTAGCTTGATATCATCTCTGTTTGTTATCGGGAAAGTGAATATTTTATTGAAAAAGTCATTAACGGTTGCAATATCTGTACCGTGTTCCGTTATTTCCAAATATTTTTTAAGATAGCTCATATCTATTGGGTTAGCTCTTGAACCCATGGCAGCTAAGGCTGAAAATTTAAAGTTATTTATTCCGATACTTGAATAATATTCAAGATTCCAAGGGTATATTGCACCTGTTTTAATAAAGAAGTGAAGAAGGCCGTATTCATCTTTTATCTTTTGGCAATTAAAAGCGCAGAAATTGAGTTCTGATATATGAGATATTCTTGCAGGACAGCCCTTAATACAGCATTCATTAACCATGAGTTCAAGTTTTTTGTCGGGGAAAGCATTAGCTAATGCTTTTAAGAATTTAAAGTTATGATTTTCGTCATTGGATACATCTATAAGGTCAAAATTAGGATAATTTTTAAATAAGTAACTGTATTGAGAATTATTATGATATTCAAAAGCTGTACTTGCGGATAAGTTAAAAGAGTTTTGAGTAATATCATTAATTAATGTAGCTACTTGAGTATTTCCTACTTTGATATCTCTTACACCTATTTGGTACAGAAAATCAAGAAGATATTTGAATTCGTCTTTAAAAGTGTTGAAGTCATTTTCAGAGAATGGTTTTGGAGAGTTCATGAGGTAAACGAATTTAAAACCGTTACCTATAGAATATTTTACATATTGAGCGAAATCTTCATAAGATTTAATGTTGTAATTTTCGCCTCTGTTTACCTGTATCCATTGGTTAAAGCGAGAACCCAAGGGCAGGGGTGTATTGTTATATACTGTTGTGATTTGTGATTTTTTGATTTTAGAATTTATTTCGGATAAATCATCAATTGATTTATGATTAAATGGCATTGGAGTTGAGAATTCGTATTGGGCTGTTTGTTTTGGAGTTATTGTGAATTCATCATTTGAAACTTGTGTTTTATTGCAGGCTGCGAATGCAACAGCACCGGTTGCGAGAAGACCTGCCTGAATTAGCTCTCTGCGCTTCATATAAGCTCCTATTTTGAGTTTTGCGTTTTAAAAAATAATGTGTTTTGGAAAATTTTTACTTAACAAAATACAGAAAATGTTAAGTGGGAATTTTTATCAAGATATAGTTGAATTTGAGCCACACAAAAATTAAGAAAAATTAAAAAATCACTCAAAAAATGCAAATTTTTTGTAAAAAGCAAATAATGTGGTATTATATATTTATAGAAATAAAATTAACCCACTTAACATTTTCTGTATTTTGTTAAGTGGGTTAA
>JAFVFO010000014.1 GCA_017475485.1 Candidatus Gastranaerophilales bacterium
CAGGGCATTTTGAAACCGTACCCGAGCGACGTGAAAATCTTTGCGGAAGCAGGAGCGTTGCGAAAGTAAAAGCACATTTCCGCAGATTTTCTCAGGAGCTTTTTGTACCAAAAAATCGGTTTCCAGGTTGAACCTACGGTTAGCACGCGATTTTAAACTTTACGCCCTCAAAGGGCTCAAGTTTTACAAATCGCTTTGCACACTTTATCTCTATGGCTCGTAAACTCGCCAAGAGCTAAAGCGAAATCCTGTCATCCCGATTTTTTATAACTTCTTCATTGCTTCGCAAGTTCTCAAGTTTCACGATTTTCTAAGCTAAGGCTAACACAAAAGAAATAATCGTTGATGTCACAACAATTGATGATTTTTGCTATTCTCCTGATATAGAAGAAACAATATTTTATGCCATTCCGAAAGAATGCGCCCTATAGTGTGCATAAAAAGTTTGTCATACAATCGTAACCATATCCTGTTATTTTGCTTGTAAGGAGCTCGTATAAGGTTTGTCTGCCTCTTTCGTCTGCTTGAACTCTGATTAATTGTTCAGGCGTTAGCAGCCTTATAAAGAATATATTTTGCAATTTACCCGTTTCTAAAGATTCACTATCCAGCATGAACTTTAATGTATCATCATCAAGGGCATTCATAAGTTCATTTGGCATAGCTTTCAGTTGTTTTTTTCTTGTTTTTAAAACCGAGGAAAAATCGCCTTCTTCTGTTTCTTTGCTTACAATGTTTTTAATTCTGTCAGATAACCTTGTGTCGCTATCCATTCTTTGTTTGTATTTGTAAGTAGCTTCTTGAATTCTTCTGCGTCTGGCTTCAAGAGAATTATCAAATGATTGTTGTGAATTAAGTTTTCTGAATTTTTCCTGCAAAATAGCTTCCGGGTCGCTTGAAGCTCCTTTAGGTATTTTTTCTTGAGGTATTTCATCTATATAAAATGTAATAGCTCTTTGTGCAGTTCCTGTACCCGCTTCCGTGGTTTCTTCGGTTAATATAATTATTTTTTCTACATTTTGACCTATTTTATCTTCTATAGCTTCGCTTGTTTTTTCACTTGCGGCTTCGCCTGCGCTTGCAATTGCTTCTTGTACGGCTTCGCTTGTTTTTTCACTTGCGGCTTCGCCTGCACTTGCAATTGCTTCTTGTACGGCTTCGCTTGTTTTTTCACTTGCGGCTTCGCCTGCACTTGCAATTGCTTCTTGTACGGCTTCGCTTGTTTTTTCACTTGCGGCTTCGCCTGTTTTTTGCATAGCTTCACCTGCACTTGCAATTGCTTCTTGCAAGGTATTTACGGCTTCTTGGGCAGACTTTGAATTACTTAGTGCTTCAGATACTGCTTGAGATAATTTTTCTTCGTTAACGCTTTGTGCGATTTCGGCAACACTGTTATTAACCGTATTTGCTATATCTTGTACGACTTTTTGTGTTCTGCTTGCAGTTTTCAATCCGCCTTTGACAGATGAAATAAAAATGCCGAAACTGGCTGCTAATATTGCGGCAGGAATAACTAATGATTTTTTTGATTTTTTATTCGGCAATATTTTTTTATTATTTTTTGTTGTTTTAGTTTTTATATAATTTGTTTTTCTTGCAAAACTGATACTTTGAATAGACATTTTATTTTTACCAATTTAAGTGACTATTTTTACTAAGCGTTTGACAATATTTTTTTGCTAGTATAATTGTTATTTTTTACAAAATTTAACAAGTTTAGGTATTATTCAGGTGCTTTTTCCATAATTTGAAATGAAATTGTTTTAAAAAGACAATATTTTTTGCACAGTAATTTGAAACCTGCATTTTTAAATTCTTCAACCAAATCATCAGGCTGTAAAAAATCATTTTTCGATTTTATCAGATATTCATAACTTGCTTTATCCTTATTGAAAATTTTTACAATAAAAGGTGTTAATGTATCGAAAATTTTAGATATAAAATTATGCTCGCCAAAATCTAAATGTAAAAATCTGCCTTTGTTTTTTAAAACTCTATATATTTCAGATAATGCCTTCTGTCTGTTTTCTATGTTTCTTAAGCCGAAAGTTATTGTTACATAATCAAATTCACTATCCAAAAAAGGAAGATTTAAAATATCACCTTCTATAAATTTTTTATCAGGATTTTTCTTCTTTGCTATATCCAGCATTTTTTCAGATATATCAAGCCCTGTAATATCAATATCTTCTTTTTTTGAAATAATTTTTACGATATCTCCCGTTCCGCAAGCCAAATCCAGCACTTTTGAATTCTTCTTTATTTTTAAATTATTTACGGCAATGATTTTAATAAAATAATGCAATCCAAAAGAAATTAAATTATTCATAAAATCATAATAACTTGAAATTTCGTTAAAAATTTTTGTTATTTTTTTGGGGTTTTTATCAATAGCCATAATAAAATTATAGCCTAAAGGCAAAATATATTCTTTATGAGTTTTAAATTTATAAAAGATTGTTGAAGGTGAGAGTATGATTAAAATTAATCCTGTTTTAGGTAATGGTTTTTGTGTTAAACCTGCAAAAAAAGAATTCAAAAATACAAGTTACGACAATAAAAATTACAGCTATAATTCTCAAATTTTTCGCCTTAATTTTACATCCAATAAATATAATCCCTTACCGCCCGACTTAAAGGCGCAGTTACCGCAAAATTATACAATCGCGCAGTTAAAATCTGAAGCTATGCAGCAAAAAAACAGATTAGGACAGGGAAACAATTCAATTGTGTATAAAATTCCATACAGTGAAGATTATGCCTTAAAGGTTTTAAATAAAGATGACCCAAACAAAATAACCATGGGCGAATTTCCGGATGATGTCAACCTTGGACAGCCTGTTTGGCAAGATAGCGACAATCCGAGAATTTTAATTTTAAAAAGAATTAAAGGATATGAAAATTCTATTCCTAATTGGACAAGAACAATATTTAACCCTGAAGTGCAAATGCCCGAAGATGTTACAAAAGAACAGGCTGAATTATATTTATCAAAAGTAAAAGCAATAGCTTCCATGCCTCAAGAATCTTATGATAAATTGGCTTCTAAAATAAAAATTCTTGATGATAAAGATTATAAGCTGGATTCAATTAATCCTAATAATTTAATGGTTAATCCGGATGATAAGGAAATTAATGCAATAGATTATTTTAAAGTTCCGAAGCGAGAAAAATCAAAACATGTATATGAAAATTCGTACATGGATATTGTTGCACTGGCGCTTGATTTTACACTTTTGCCTGAATATTTTGATAAACTTTCGCGCAACGGACAGAATGAATTAATGGATTGTTGCGCACAAATCAATTCAAAGGCATATCTTGCTTCTATAAAAGAAGGTTTATCTTGCGAAAGCGAAAAATTCAGAACATTTATATATTATACAATCCAATGGTTTCAGGTTATGGATAATAAGGAAAATGTAAGAGCTTATGAAAAGCGTGCGGATGATTTTATTGAAATGCTGAAAAATCCTTGGGATTGGGCGGATAACAGAAGAAGTTAATCCTGTTCTATTTTATTTAGTGCGTCTTTGCCGACTAAATTTTCTAAAATAGCTCTGCTTGTGAGGTAATCATCCATTGCCCTTGTTGCGGAAACTTTTGCATTGCGATAGTAAACATCTGCTATGACAAGTTCTTCGCGTGATTTATTTTGAGAAGCGGAATAAATAGCTTCTCTTTTTTCATAATTTTCCTTGGTTAAACGTGCAAGTTCTTGCTTGGTTCTGTAATCAACATATAAATCTAACAGTTTCTTTTGAAGGTCGTCAATTTTTCTTATTAATAAAACCATATCCGTATCGGATACTTTTGAAAAATTATAATTATATTCTTTATCATCCTTCATGAAGGCATTCAACAAACCCCCGCCTATTAAAGCTCCTGTGGCCAAATAAGGGTCGCCTGCAAACGAAGCGCCTGCAACGGAAGAAAATTTTGCAATAGGCTTTATAATTTTTTTAATTGTTGAATCGTTAGGCTTATCTTCATCGGGATTTGATAATTTATAAATTGTATATTTCATTGTTTCAGAGTTTTCTGTTGTTGCAGCCCATAAAATTGCCAAATCCGAATTAATTTTATTTGAATCCATATCAAGTTCATAGCTTATATCGTCAGCCAGTTTCTTTAAACTTAAATCTGCAAAATTAGAATTTATTTTTGTTTCTTCTTTGGTTTGCGCACTTATAACTTCTTCTTTCTTTTCTTCTTCTTTTTTAAGAGTTATATTTTTTGCTTTTTCTTCATTGACAGATGTATTTACGAGTGTAACTTCAACTTTATCGGTGTTAGCTAATCTTCCCTGTATGGGTTTTGGGGTTTCTATATCATCAAGAGTAAGGGAATATGCAAAAGAAGAAAGCAAAAATAAAATTAAAAGTTTTTTCATTTTTCTTCTCCTTTTGGAAGTTCAACTTGAACGGTGCGTTTTTCGTAATTCAACTCGTTAGGGTCAATATTTTGCACGGTTAAATCAAGCTGTGCGACATGCAGTTCGTTAACAGTTTTTTTACCTGCAAGGCGGGTAAGCGCAAGCTGATATTTTTTTGCTTCTTGTTTTAAGCGGTATTCTTCAATTAATTCTTCTTCCCATTGGCTTGAAGTTATTGAAATATCAAGTGAATCATTTTTTTCGAGAGCTTCGGAATAATTTTTGTTATGTAAAAGTATTTGTTCTCTGCATTTTTTTAATTTTGTTAATGCACCTTTATATTTGTAATATGAAACTATTATTTCATCTTGCAAATCTTCAACCAAACTTGCAAGCTCAATTGCTTCCGTATCTGTTAGTGCGGGGTTTTGTAATTTATCGTTATTTTGTTTATTGATTAATGATGTAGCAAGTTTTCCTGCTGTGTATGCGCCTGATTGTACACCGTAATTCATTCCCAAAAATGAAGGCAATAAAGCAGCGCCTGAAATAATGGCACTCATTGATTTTGCAAAGAAAGAAGAATGAATTCTTCTTTGTTCTGCGGGAATTGACAATTTTTTTAAGCAAAAACCAATCATAGGATTATTTGAAACAGTAGCGTTCCAAAGATTTTCAATATCTTCTAAATCGGCGCGTTGAATTTCATTAATTTTATTTTGTGCTTCAAGAGTATCATCTACAAATAAAGAACCTTTAAGGGTTTGAACCTGTTCTTTGTATTGAACGTCAAATTCTTCAACTTTATCAAGATTAATAACATCACTTGCCAATATAAAAGGGGTGAATTGTGATAATACTAACAATATCGCTATATATCTTTTCATAATAAAATATTAGCATGCAAAAGAGAAAATGACGTTCAATTGTAGCATTTCTTAATTTTTGTAAATATATTTATCAGAAAAATGTCGGGATGAATACTCTGTAGGTTGCATCACGCTGTGTCATTTGATATGCGTAATGGTCGCTTATTTCACCGCCCTGTCCGTCTGAAACAGAGATGTGTCCGCATTCTCTGCCTAACGCTGAAACATTGCTTCCGTAAGGCTTTTGATTGCCGTTTGAATCGTAACCTATGTTGTTATCCCAAATAACCTGTGCACCCGGAGGCAGGTACTGTAAATCGTTTCTCGATAGACCCGTAACTTCGCGCCATGCGTCACTTTGTGCCATTACATCCGCAGCTTCACAGGCTTTGCCATGGTAGTTTTGACTGCTGTAATTATCCGGAATACCGTATGGGTATGCAAGGTCATAAAGTTCGCTTCCTTGTGTTATTTCGCTTAGAGGAACTCCGTACATTTCAGCTACGGCATTTGCGATAACACGTTTTACACCGCCTAAGCAGTTGCCTGTTGTCTGTAAACCGCTTCCGTATTTAAGAGAATCCGCAAGACATTGTGCAAATTCGGGGTTATAGCCGTAATTTTTCTCCCACCATTCAGCGTCCATGTAGCTTGATAGGTGTTCTAACAGTTCAATAGGACTTGCGTCAAACGCAAAGAGTGAATTTTCTTTTGTTATGCTTGCTGTTTTTTGAGTATTTATCGCACCGTTGATTTTTTGAAGTTCTGTATTATAGTCGTTATAGCTGTCTTTTGCCGCATTATATTGTTTTTTATATTCATTGTCATAATCTTGCTGTGCTTCATTATATTTTTGCTGTGCTTCATCAAGAGCTTTTCTTTGTTCTTCATCCATTTGCTCTTTTAATTCTTCAAGCTGTACTTCAAGTTCTTGCTGTTGTTCTTGAAGCTGTTGTTTTTCATTTTGTGCTTGTTCAAGCTCTTGCTGTTTTGCTTGTAATTCTTGCTGTTTTGCGTCAAGTTCCTGCTGTTTTGCGTCAATTTCACTTTGTTTAGCGTCAATTTGCCCTTGAAGCTCTGTTTGTTTTGCTTCAAGCTGTTCGATTTCGCCTTGTAAGGCTGTATAATCAGGGTTTGGAATTTGATTGCCTTCTTCATCCTCAATTGTTTGAGGCATTGAAGCAAGCTCACCCTGCTTTGCGCTTAATGTTGCAGCATTAGCGTCAAATGCAGCTTGCAAGCCTGTTAATTCAGCAGTTAAACCCTGTACTTCGCTTGATAAACTATCGCAGGATTGCTGTAATTCCGCAGTTTGAGTAGTGCATTCCGCTATGGTATCATCCTTGGCTGAAATATCTTCAATACATTGAGATATCTGCTCTTGAACAGATTGCTGTTCTCCGCTTTCATCATTTTCTTCGACAGTAGCCGCAAGTGCTTCCTGATATGCGGTTTTTGCTTCTTCGACATCATTTCTTTTTTGGGCAATTACTTCATTTTCACCGTTTCCGATTTGCCTCATATCTTCAAGAGCGTCATTTTTTTCTTGAGTATATTGACTTTGAAGCTCCTCAAGTTTTTCCATGTCCATATTATTGTAGTTTTGAGTGCTTATGCCGGAGGAACTGTCATAAGTTCCGCCGCCTATAGCTCCGCCACCGCTTGAGCCGCCTACAGCGCCCCCGCCGCCACCTGAGCCGCCTGCCCCGCCTACGGAACCGCCCCCGCCCCCGCCGCCTGCACCTTTAGATGCAATAGCGTTTGAATCGGCCGCGTCTGATTCTTTTAATGCGGTATTATTTTTTACATTTCCTATACCTACGGCAATATCTGTAATTGAAACATCACTATTGTTGTTATCTATACCTGCAACGGAATTTAAAAATGACTTAAAATCATCATCATCAACACCGTCATCTTCTTCATCAAGGATTTTTTTGAAATCCTCGCTTTTCATTAAATCGTTATAAAAATCTATAACAAAGCTATCAAGTTCGCTATTTTCAATTAATCCGTTTTCATCTAAAGATATCTCAGAAAGCATATCAAGCATTTCAAAGGTTTCGCTTAAATCTTCTTGCGAATAGTTTGTTCTGATATATTCCTGAAATTCTTCGGCATATTCAAAAATGCTGACATTTCCGCCCTTATATCCGGTTTTGGATGAACCATTTTGCGCTAAATGGTTCAAAAAATCGCTTTTAACTGTATTAAAATCCAATTTCATTCAGACTACACCCCTTTACCTTATATTAATTTAATCGTATTAAGTTTCTTTTTCTTTAAGGAATTACGAAATATTTGCATTTATATTTACATAAATTTACATAAATTTTTTTCTAAAAACCCCTTATAATAATTTCTTGCTAATGTGAATTTTTGTAGTATAAATAAGATATAGTATTAGTCCACATTTTAGAAGGAGAAACTTATGACAAAAGTAGCAATTAACGGTTTCGGCAGAATTGGCAGAAATACATTAAGAGCCGCAATCAGAGAAGGTATCTTTGATAAAATTGATTATGTTGCAATCAATGACCCTGGTTTAAAGGCAGAAGATGCAGCAAGAATTTTTAAATATGACTCTGTTATGGGCAAATTTGACGGCGAAGTTGTTGCATACGAAGAAGGTATTATCGTAAACGGCAAAAAAATTAAATTCTACGCTGAAAAAGACCCCGCTCAACTTCCTTGGAAAGAATTAGGAGTTGAAGTTGTAGTTGAATCAACAGGCTTCTTTACAGACGGCGAAAAAGCAAAAGCTCATATCGCTGCAGGTGCTAAAAAAGTTATCATTTCCGCTCCTGCTACAAACGAAGATATTACAATCGTTTTAGGCGTTAATGATAAAGAATATGATACAAATAAACACAACGTTATTTCAATGGCTTCTTGCACAACTAACTGTTTAGCTCCCGTTGCAAAAGTTATTGATGAAAAATTCGGTATCGTTAAAGGTTTAATGACTACAGTTCACTCATACACAGGCGATCAAAGAATTTTAGATGCTGGTCATAAAGATCCGCGTCGTGCAAGAGCAGGTGCATTAAATATCGTTCCTACAAAAACAGGTGCAGCAAAAGCTGTTGCATTAGTATTACCTCAATTAAAAGGTAAATTGGACGGTTTCGCAATGAGAGTTCCTACTCCTGACGTTTCATTAGTTGACGTTGTATTTGAAGTAGCTAAAAATGTTACGGTTGAAGAAGTTAATGCAGCCCTAAAAGCCGGTGCAGACGGTCATGTATTATGCTATACAGAAGAACCGCTTGTATCTTCTGATTATGTTGGTACTTCTCAATCTTCTACAGTTGACGCTTTATTAACTCGTGTAATGGGCGGAAACCAAGTTAAAGTTATTTCTTGGTATGATAATGAAATGGGTTATTCAACAAGATTAGCTGAAACTACATTAATGGTAGCTTCTAAACTATAGTTAACACACTAAAAATTAGTTGCGCTATACATAAAGTATGGCGCAATTTTTATTTTCAAATTTAAGTTAAAGGGTTTTTGATATTAAAACAAATCCATTATTGCCCTTGCGGAATTAAATATCCGAGATTATGTTTTTTGATATATTTAACGGAACGTGTATCGGCCTTTGCACCTTTTAAAATTATTTGAGAAGCCAAATCGTACATTTTATTTTTTAATGCCATATATAAAATTGTATTATTTGTAATCGAATCCATATAATTTACTTTAGCACCTCTATCAAGTAAATACTGCGCCATTTCAGCATTTTTGTTGCGCAGAGCTTCATATAATTCGGAATAAAAACCCCTATCTAATTTTGCGTTATTTTCATATAATAATTTTAAAATATCAAATTTATTTTCTTTTGCTGCAATATAAATCGGATATTCGCTTAAATAACTTTGATTAGGGTTTACTTTTGCTTGAAGCAGAATTTTAACATTTTCATAATTGCCTTTTTTGATTTGTTCAAAAAGACATTTAGAGTTAGGAACTAATTTTTTGTATGTTAATAAATCTCTTTGTTCTTGTGTTATTGCACTTTGGCGATTATATATTTTGCCTTCGATTATAGAACGGGAAGAAAAATCACCCAATTCCGATACATCAAACGCAAAAGAAGGAATGCTTAATGTGAAGAATAATAAGACAATAAGGAAATAGGGCAATAAGAAAATATTCTCATTGCCTTTATGCCTTAATGTCTTTATGCCATTATTATTTTTTGTTTTAGTTTTGTTTTTTATTTTTTTGCTCCTGTAATGCTCGGGCTTGCGCCCTTGCGCTCCTACGTCGCCTGTTATGTGTACCTCGGTCGGACTTCATCAGTCCGCCCTGCGGCACTATTTGTTGCTCCTGTGGTGCTCAGGGCCTTGCCCTTGCGCTCCTACGTCGCCTGTTATGTGTACCTCGAAATTAAAACTCATCGTTTTAATTTCTGCGGCACTATTTGTTATATAATTAATCCGCCAGAAACTTCAAGAACTTGTCCTGTAACGTAAGTTGCGTCAAGTGCTAAGAATTTTACCACTTCCGCAACATCTTCAGGTGTACCCATGCGTTTCAGAGGAATAAATTTCATATAATCATCAGTATTTGCAAGGTCTTTTGTCATATCTGTTTGAATAAACCCCGGGGCAACAGCATTAACTCTAATGTTTCTTGAACCAAATTCTTTAGCCAAAGTTTTTGTTAAACCTATAAGCCCTGCTTTTGAAGCTGAATAATTTGCTTGGCCTGCGTTACCATGAACACCAACTACGCTTGACATAGAAACAATTGAGCCTGAGCGTGCTTTCATCATGTGTTTGATAACCGCATGGGTTACATAATATGCGCTTGATAAATTAATTTTAATAACTCGTTCCCATTGGTCAGCGTCCATTCTGACAAATAGGCCGTCTTTAGTTATACCTGCATTATTAATTAAAACGTCAATTTTGCCATGGTCAGCTATCATCTTATCAACATTTTTTTGCACCTGTTCATCATTTGAAACATCAAAGCTGTAAAAATAAGCATTAACGCCTTTTGCTTTTATTTTATCTAAGGCAGGCTGTGCTTTTTCGGCGTCACAAATATCATTTATGATTATGTCACAGCCGGCTTCAGCTAATCTTAAAGCTGTTGATAAACCTATACCTCTTGAACCGCCTGTAATAAGGGCTATTTTTCTGTCTGTCATTTTTTCTCTCCTCTTAATTAAATTCTAAATCACAACAGCTTGTGCTTCAAGTGCAGCTATTGTTTCATTAAGACTATTTGTGTCAAATACGTTATATGTTTTTATATCAGGTGAAATTTTTGCATTTAATCCTGCTAAAACTTTTCCGTTACCAAATTCTACAAATGTATCAACCCCTTCATTAACGGCTTTTTGAATTGATTGAAGCCACATAACGGAATGATTGATTTGGTTAGGCATTTTAGCTCTAAATTCATCCGCTTTTTTTGTAAATTCAGCGTCAACATTTGTTATTACAGGAATTTTGGCATCTTTTAAATCTAAATTTTTTACAAAATCAACAAAGCCATCTCTTGCACTTGTCATTAATTTTGAATGAAAACCGCCCGAAACGGCAAGTGAAATAACTTTTCTTACGCCTTGTGCTTTTAAGAATTCGCCTGCTTTATTAACCGCTTCAACTTCACCTGTTATAACAATTTGGGAAGGGTTGTTATAATTTGCGATTTCTACTAATCCAAATGAAGAAGCGTCGTTAATACATTTTTTAATCAATTCTATATCCGCACCTAAAACGGCAGACATAGCGCCTTGAGATAATTTTGTGGCTTCATCCATAAGTTCTGAGCGTCTTTGTATGGCTTTTATTGTAGTTGATAAATCCATAACATAAGCGCAATACATGGCGCAATATTCACCAAGAGAATGTCCGAGAGTAATAGCCGGTTTTATGTTTGATTTAGACCTGAAAGCCTCAAGGGCCGCAATTGATGTTGTGACGATTGCAACTTGAGCGTTAATTGTTTTCCTTAATTCTTCATCAGGCCCGTTAAAACAAATATCTGATATTTTTTTATTCAATATAGAATTTGCTCTTTCAAAAACATCTTTTGAAGTTTCTATATTATCGTATAAGTCATGCCCCATGCCTGTACTTTGAGAACCTTGACCGGGAAATATAAAACCAACTTTATTCATAAATGACCTCTTAGTTAATTAATTCTGCGATTTTGCTGTTAACTTTTGCTTCCACAGCTTCTTTTGCAACGCGGACAGCATTTTTAATAGCGTAAGAAGAGCTTCTTCCGTGAGAAATAACGGTTATACCTTTGACCCCGAGCAGCAATGCTCCGCCAAATTCCTCGTAATTAATTCTTTTGTAAATTCTTCTCATAAAGGGTTTTGCTAAAAGACCGACTATTTTTGAAATCCAATCATGGGTAAATTCCTGTTTTATTAAGGTGAATAACATCATAGAACAACCTTCGATTGTTTTAAGTGCAACATTTCCTACAAAACCGTCACACACAACAACATCAACATCACCCGAGAAAAGTTCTTTGCCTTCAATATTGCCGATAAAATGAAGTCCGATATTATTTTCTTTCAGAAGTTTATGGGTGTCTTTAACAAGCTGATTTCCCTTTTCTTCTTCTTCACCGATATTCATTACGCCAATTTTAGGATCTTTTCTGTTGTAAACATTTTTAACAAAAGTTGAACCCATTGTTGCAAATTGAAATAACATTTCAGGCGTACAAGCGGAGTTTGCCCCTGCGTCAATTAATATAACAGGGTCTTTTCGTGTAGGCAGGGTTGCGGCAATTGCAGGACGTTCAATACCTTTAATTCTGCCAAGTCCGAATAAAGAGCTTGCCATTGCAGCCCCTGTTGAACCTGCAGCAACAACGGCATCTGAACTGCCTTTTGCAACAGCGTCAACCGCAAGCACAATAGAAGATTTCTTCTTTTTTCTAATCGCTACACCGGGGGCTTCGCCCATTTCAATTATTTCATCAGCTTGAGTTAATTTTATATCCAGTTTTGATAAATCAACTTTTATAGTTTTAACAAAATAACCGCCACGATTAGACCTGATACCTTTTTTTGCGATAGTATCAAGCACTTCTTGAATTTTATCTACCTGACCAACAAGCTCTATTGCTACATTATAATCATAAGCTGCCCAGACAGCACCTTTTACAATTTCTGCGGGAGCGTAATCTCCTCCCATTGCATCTACTGCAATTCTTGTCATACTATATTCCCCAATAATTCTAACAGATTATATTAATTATGCTTGAGCTTCTTGCGTATCTTCTTCAGTTTTTGCTTTTTTAGCTCTAGGTTTTCTTGTTTTTTTAGGTTCTTCAACTGTTTCTTGAGAAGTTTCTTCTGCTTTTGTTTCTTCTTCAGCAACTTCTTTTTTAGCTTTAGCTTTTTTAGTTTCCTTTACGGGTTCAACTGCTGTATTTTCTTGTTGTTTTTTAATTGAAGCAAAACCGTTTTTGTAGTATCCGCATTCAGGACATACAGTATGTGTCGGGATTACGGATTTGCAATTCGGGCAAGTTGTTGTAGCGGGTATAGAACCTTTCCAATTTGCTCTTCTTGAATTTTGACTTGCTTTTCCTGTTCTTTTCTTTGGTGTAGCCATTTTTATTTCCTTTACTATTAATTTTTTATAGACTTATAACTATTTTCTAAAAAAAAGAAACCCTTGTCAACAATTTGAACAAGGGTTTCTTTATAAACTTAATTATTTAAACCTAATGATATGGTCTTTAAACTATCTTAAGCTAACTTTTGTATAAGAACCTTTTTTATTGAAGCAAATTTTATCTTCACGAGATAACCAACCAAGACCTAAACCGGACATGTTTTCATTTAAACTTAAGTCTTTATTCATTTTTTTTGTAGTTACTTCGCCGTTTTGGTTTAAGTATTCCCAAATTCTTCCAGCTGTTTCAATAATTGTTTCTTGCATGTTGCACTCCTTTTTCTTTCTTTTTTCGTTGTAATACAAGTTACTAGTCTTTGAATTTCTCTTTCAAATTCCTGTTTGCATATTTATATTAATTTATAATATAGTGAATGTATATAGTTTAAATGGATGAAATGAGATGAGCAAAAATTGGATTTTTAAAGACAACGTTGATACTGATGTTATAATCCCTGCAAGGTATTTGAACACAAAATCAAGTGAAGAATTAGCACTTCATTGTATGGAAGATATTGATAAAAATTTTTCCCATGAAGTGAAAGAAGGCGATTTTATTATAGCAGGCTACAACTTTGGGTGCGGTTCAAGTCGAGAACATGCCCCGATTGCAATTAAGGCCTCAGGTATAAGAGCGGTTATTGCAAAAAGTTTTGCAAGAATTTTTTACAGAAATGCAATTAATATTGGTCTTGTTATAATAGAAAACGATAAAATACAAGACAATATTTCATCTAATGATATAATTGAATTAAATATAAATGAAGGTATTATAAAGAATATAACAAAAAATGAAACCTATAATTTTTCACCGTATCCCGATGAAATACAAAAATTAATTGAAGCAGGCGGATTAGTTAACTATACAAAACAAAAGATAAGGAAATAACATGAAAAATATTACAATACTGGAAGGCGACGGAGTAGGAATAGAAGTTGTTGAAAGTGCAATTGAAATCTTAGACAGAATTTCAAAAGTTTATAATGTTGAATTTAATTATACTTATGCACCAATTGGCGGCAGGGCTTATGAAAAAACCGGAGTTCCCCTGCCTGATTCCACCTTTGAAGCCTGCAGGGCAAGTGACGCTATTTTATTAGGTGCTGTCGGCAATTGGAAATACGACAATCTTCCTGTAGAATTAAGACCCGAAAAAGCATTACTCGGTATCAGAAGAAAATTAAATCTATTTGCAAATCTGCGTCCTGTTAAGGTATTTGATGAATTATTGCATGCTTCTCCTCTGAAAGAAGAAAAAGCACGAAATACAGATATTATGATAGTGCGCGAATTGATCGGTGATGTTTATTTTGGTGAACCAAAAGGCATTATGACAAAAACAACATTTGATAACAGAGAAATCAAAGTCGGCTTCAATAATATGATTTATGACGAAGATGAAATCAGAAGAATATCACATGTTGCTTTTAAATCAGCGCAAAAAAGAAATAAAAAAGTTACGGTCGTTGATAAAGCCAATGTTTTAGAAGTTTCAAGATTATTTAGAGAAGTTGCTACAGAAGTTTCTAAACAATATCAAGATGTTGAAGTAAACTATATGTATGTAGATAATTGTGCAATGCAGTTAATTACAAATCCTCAGCAATTTGATGTTATTTTAACCGGAAATATCTTTGGTGATATTTTATCTGATGAAGCATCGACTATCTGCGGTTCTTTAGGCATGCTTCCAAGTGCTTCTTTATCAGACGGTAAAACACCATATTTGTATGAGCCAATCCATGGCTCAGCTCCTGACCTTGAAGGCAAAAACGTTGTTAATCCTATTGCAACAATTTTATCTGCGGCAATGATGCTTTACTATTCATTTGATATGAAAGAAGCTCATGACGCCATTTATAATGCCGTAAAACAAACTCTTAACGAAGGTCACAGAACACTTGATATATATAGAGATGGCGACAGCTTATGTTCAAGAAGCAAGATTACGGAATTAATTGCCGCTAAAATCAACTAATGCTATAGTGTTATTCGGACTTTGTGCAAATTCTTTTGCTGCAGTACCTAAATTATAAAAATGATATAAGTAAGAATATGCTTGGTACGCAATGTTAGTGTTGCCGTAATCGCGAAGCATAGCATTTTCGCCTTTGTTTGTAATTGTTCCGTCAATATTTTGAATATCTAATTTTTCTTCATTTGTACTTAGGGCGTCTGCCAAAAGAATAGATGAAGAATATTCGCCTATATCTACTTTGCCGTCATGGTTGATATCAAGCGCGTAAGAATTAATTTCGATATCTTGATTTTCGGGGTTTAATTTATCATATAAACTATCTGCATTAACTGCAAATTTTTGACCCATTTCTTCATAAGCTGCACCCATAAGCGCATTATAATCAACATGCCCTTGTTCAACGTTTGGCATGTATCTTAATTTGAAGTTAATAGGAGGCATTTTTTCTTGCGCTTTTTTTAAGTCTTCGACAAACTTATCTACTTTTTCCATTTGTCTTTCAAATGTGTCGCCTTCTTCAAAAGGTTGACATTCAACAGGGTCATGGTGATACTCTTGAAGATATTCAATATGATTTGCAATCGCATTTCTGCCAAATCGAGCGGAAGGATTTTGTATAAGTCCGTCATATTTCCCGAATTGACCTGATATATAAGCTGTATCACCAATTTTTGCGTACATTTTGTTCTCCTTAAAGATAGCTTTATAACACCCTTGAAGAATCCAGATTGCCTGTTTGTATATATGAATTTAATATATTGTTACATATTATCTCATAGAATATTTGCACCCGCAATATTTTTGAGCATACATGTTATTTTCGCGTGCAATTTCTCTTGAAATTTTAAAACCGTTTTGTTTTTTAAAATTATATTCTAAAAATTCAACCCCCGTTTTTGAAGCTGCAATTTGACCTTGTTTAAAAATTTCCTCGGACACCTTGTGCGGAGAAACACTCAGGGTTGTTGTGAAATAATTTATTTTATTATCACGCGCAAATTCGGCTGTTTTTAAAAGACGCAGAAGAAAACATACACTGCACCTTCTTCCTTTTTCGGGTTCATTTTCAAACCCATAGACAGCTTCTTTGAAAATATCTTCATTGTATTTTTCTTCAAAAAATTCAATATTTAATTTTTCGCAATATTTTTTTAATTCATCTCTTCTGATTTTATATTCTTCAAAAGGATAGATGTTAGGGTTGTAAAAAAATACTACAGGCCTATACCCGTCATTTTGTAATTTTATAATCGGGTAGCTTGCGCAGGGCGCACAGCAGGCATGTAGTACTATCTTTTTCATTGCTTCTTTATTAATTGTTATTTTGTTCACGTTTTTGTGCAAGTTTGATTTTTTCAACCAATTCATCATAAGGCAGTATTCCAAGGTATAAAACACCGTCTATTTCAACGGAAGGTGTACCTTGAACTCCTTTTGAAAAGGCATATTGAATATCATCTTGAAGTTGTTTTTTAATTTCTTGCGAATTAGCGTCTTGTTTTAATTTTATAAAGTCTAAACCCAGACGGGCTTCTTTCAATACTTCTTCAATTTCAGCTTCATTTTGAGGTTTTTTATCAAATAAAACAGAAGCTGCACCCCAGAATTTTTCCTGTTTTTTAGAGGCAAGAGCATATCTTGCTTGAAGACATGAACTTTCATGCCCGCCAAGTGTCATTCCTATATAACTGTTGCAGGCAGTATCCAGAGGATAATTGATTTCTTCAACTAAAATATTTTCACTTTTTGCAATTTTATGAACCATAATATTTGCAACACGACAGAAAGGACAATTAAAATCGCTATATACAACGACTTTTACAGGTGCGTCTTTTTTACCTAAAACATTACCTTTAATTGCATATTTATTTACTTTTGATTCGTAAAATTCTTTGTACATTTTTTGTTTTTTGATTTTCGGAGAGGCAATCAAACTTGTATTCATATAATATAAAGCGCAAGAACCCGCTATCACAACTAATACAAATAATGCAAAATATTTTTTTACACCTTTAATGAAATCTTGAATTGTAACTTTTATATCTTCAAGGAAAAAGCCTTTTGTGCGTGCAAAAAGTGCAATAAAGAAATTGACAAAATATGTTGCAAAACAAAGCACACAGATTTTATTAATAACTTTTAAAGATATAAATGCCAAAACCATTGATAACAAGAAAGATACAACACCCAAAGTTGCAATGTAGCTTTGGGGATGTTCAAAAACATCAAAAATAGTGTTTTTAAATGCTTTTTGTATTCTGTCAACAAAAAGAAGCATTAACATAACCAAATACAATAACATGCCCCAAAGAGCATTCGGCACGCCAAGAGTTAGCGCGTATTCCGTTGTAGAAACACCGTCACAGTCAATAAATTCAGACACATTGCAAAAACTTGGTACAAATACTTCATGAAAATTTGTTTTGTAGAATATGTATGCCAAATCGCAGCATAGTGCAATACCGACTAAAATAAGGATTAAAATTGCAAAAAATCTTACTTTAGTAAACTTTAAGTTGTTATCCATTTAATCATACCCCTCTTATTTAAGATACTTAGGTAACTTTATTATACAATCTATTAATAGCTATGTTAATAGACAGAAGTATAATAAAAATATTAATAATTGTAAATAATCTATTATATTTTTATTATACAGCCGGTTGTTATGGTATAACTAATCATAATTAAGTCATAATTAGATTGGAAACAAGGGTATGATACAACCGATTCTATTAACAACATTCAAGGGCAATACCCCTTTAAAAAGCAATATTCAAAATCCGCAAGACAAAGACTATTTTTCAAATTCTGCAAGAAATTTACTGAGTATGGAAGATGAAATTGAACAACTTCAACAAGATATTGAAGCGCAGGAAAGAAAGCATAAAGCACTTGAACAAATGTTAAATAATTCCTACGGCAAAGATTGGATTTTTTGCTATGATGACCTATCTAATGCGCAGTCTGATATGTACATTCAATGTATAAGGACAAGGGCAATTATTACGAAAGAAAAAGCAAAAGCAAAAGAATTAACCGAAAAATATACAGCCTTAAAACATCAGCTTGAAGAAGGTGCTTAGGAATTTAATTCCTTTAATTTCATATAAAGTTTTTTTGCTTCATCAGTTAATGTTTCGGGGATATTAACTTTTATTCTTACTTCCAAATCGCCTTTTGTGTTATCGGATTTTTTTAATCCAAGACCTTTTATACGGAGCTTTTTGTCAGTTTGAGTCATGGAAGGAATTTTTACTTTGATATTACCATCAAGTGTTTTAATTGATTTTTCACATCCAAAAATGGCTTCATAAGGTAAAAGCTCAACATATTTTATAAGGTTAAATCCTGAAATTTCATATTCTTTATCCGAAATGTTTACAACAAGATAAACATCTCCCTTAGCGCCGTAAGCGTCAGTTTTGCCTTCGCCTTTTAATCTGATTTTCTGCCCCTGCTTAACATCTTTTGGAACTTGAAAAGATAATGTTTTAGTGATTTTTTCAATTCCTGTACCCGAACAATTAGAGCAAAAGCCTGTTTTAGACCCATGGCAGACACTGCATTGTTGGAAGGAAGATACTGTTACGGTTTTTTTAGGACGTTTTAAGATATCTTCGATTGATAAATTAATATTTTGAATAATATCGAGATTTTCATTTGATTTTTTGGCGTTATTTCTTGCTCTTTGGGTTGCTTTTTCGTAATTTGAACTATTAAATCCGCCAAAATTTGAAAAATCGGAAAAACCACCCGAAAAACCGCCTTTAGCGCGTCCGGATCCACCCATTTGCTGGTTTAAGATATCGCCAAAAATTGCCGAGAAGAAGTCTGAAAAACCGCCTTGAGATGAGCTTTGAGAAAAATTTGAAAAGTTAAAACCTTCAAAACCGGGGGGCGGTGTAAAATCAGCACCCTGTGACCAGCCTGCTCCAAGGGTGTCGTATCTTTTTCTTTTGTTTTCATCTCCTAAGACTTCATAAGCCTCATTAATATCTTTAAATTTTTCCTGAGCGTCAGCAGTCTTATTAACATCAGGATGATATTTTCTTGCAAGTTTTCTATATTGCGATTTTATCTCCTGCTGTGTTGCATCACGCTTAACGCCTAATATTTCATAATAATCTCTGTATTTCATATTATTATGATATATCTAAACATGGAACTTTTTGCAATACTTAATATTTTTTTAATTATTTTAACCTTGGTTCTTTAATTTTATATTGATGTACTACAGTACTTTTGACTTACGACTTTTTCTTTCTTGTATCACCTTTAATGAAAAATACCAAAGGTATAATTACAACACAAGCAACGGCGCATGCTTCAAAAGTATCTCGAAATGCGCCCATATTTGCCTGTTGAAGCATTTGCTTATAAAGCAGTGACTGTGCCATATAATTTGCACTAATGTTATCGCATAAGCTGTGAAACATCCCTTGGTAATTCTGCAATCTTTCTAAAAAATTATCGTTGGTTAAAACCATATTATCAACCAAAAATGATTGATGAACTTGTGCTTTTCTTGAAATTAAAGTGGTTACAATTGAAGTTCCGATTGCGCCGCCTAAATTTTTAAGCAAATTCATAACTCCCGAGGCATTTGTCATTTGTTCATTTTTTAATGTCATTGTAGATAAATTAATAATCGGAATCATACATAATGACATCCCGATTCCCATTATAAAATTAGGCAGTGCAATATTTATCATAGCTATTTGCAAATTCAATTCGCAAAGCATATACCCCGATAAAGCCAGCATTACAAGTCCTGTTACAACCATTAATTTAGGGTTTAACTTAGAACCTATTGTACCTATAAAAAATACGGTTAAAAGTGCCCCGATACCCCTCGGCATCATTGCAAGACCTGATAAATAAGCGTCGTATCCCATTAAGCCTTGTAAAAACTGAGGTAAAATCGCTAACGAGGCCAATAACACCCCCATCATTACAACTTGAACAATCGTGCCTATACAGAAATTTGCGTCTTGAAAAACTTTTATATCTATTAAAGATTCTTTTTTATGAGCTTGAATATAGAAAAATATAATACAAAAAATTAATGCAAAAGCACTCATCCAGCAAACCCAAGTGCTTCCAAACCAATCTGCGTCATTTCCTTTGTCTAATACAATCTGCATACAGGTAAGCCAGCCGATTAGAGCGATAAACCCCGGCAGGTCGATAGATACATTTTCTTGCTTCCTTGCGTAAGGCGGGTCTTCAATTAATTCATTAGAAAGCCACACAGCAAGTATTCCAATCGGGATATTAATAAAATAGATAAAAGGCCAAGACCAGTTTGTAGTTATCCAGCCGCCTATTACGGGGCCTATAATCGGTGCAATAACTACTACCAGCCCAAACAATGCCATTGATTGCGAACGCTTTTCAACAGGAAAAGGTTCAAGCGCCATTGCTTGCGCTAAAGGTAAAAGTGCACCGCCGCCAAAGCCTTGTATAACACGCGTTACAATCATCATAGGCAGGCTGATTGCTATTCCGCATAGAAATGAAGCCAGTGTAAAAACTATAATGCTTAAAATAAAGAGCTTCTTCCTTCCTAAAAATTTACAGAAAAAATCAACAGAAGGAATCGCGATACCCGAGGCTATCAAATAACTGGTTAATACCCAGGTGCTTTCTTGTCTTGAAACACTGAATGAACCGGCCATATAAGGAAGTGCGACATTTGCAATTGTTTCATCAAGCACAAACATAAACGCAGCAACCATGATAGGCAGACACATCAGCCATGGGTTATGCTTCGGCTTCCAAACAAGCGTTTCATCCGACATTTATTTTACCTTAACTTTAGGAACGACAGACATGCCCGAAACAATATTGTATTCGTTTTTATCAATTTCTTCATCAAAAACTATTTTTACAGGAATTCTTTGAACAATTTTAACAAAAGAACCTACTGCATTTTCAGGCGGGAAAAGGCTTGATTTAGCGCCTGATGCACGCTGAATTGAATCTATATGACCTTTGAACTTTTTATTCTTATATGCGTCAATTTTTATATCAACGGCTTGACCTGCTTTCATTTGCCCTACCTGATTTTCTTTAAAGTTTGCTACAATCCAAACTTTATCGGGAACTAAGGCGAATAATGGCGCACCTACAGACACATAAGAGCCTTTTTCGATACGCCTGTTTGTAACAACACCCGAATTGGGGGCAATAATTCTTGTATATTCAAGGTTTAGTTTTGCCTGATTCATTTCTGCTTTTAAAGATTTCAAATCTGCGTCTGCAACATTTGTGCCGTCAGCAAAAAGTTGTTCTTTTGCTCTTGTATGATTGGCCAAAACGGAATCATAAGCGGTTTGAGCCTTGTCGAGCACCTGCTTTGAAACAGCGCCTTGCGCGTATAGGTTTTTGTAGCGCTCTAAATCGGTTTTTGCAAGTTTAACTTCGGATTCAGATGCATTCAAATTAGCCTTTGCATTTTTTTGATTATAAAGCGCATGTTCATAATTGGCTTTTGCTTTATTATATTTTTCAAGATAAACTTCATCGTCAATTATAGCGACTAAATCGCCTTTTTTGATTTCCATATTATCTTTTATGTAGCTTTCTGTGATATGACCGGATACTTTTGGTGTCACCTGAATGATATCGGCTTCAATATAAGCATCATCAGTTGATTGAAAATGACTTTCATGAAATAAATAAACACCGGCAACTACAGCTAATACAATCAAAACAGGTATCAGCAGTTTTCTTTTTTGCGGTTGTTTGGCTTCGGTTTTTTCTTGTGACATATTATCTCCTAAATATTAACTTTTACTATTTTTTCTACTACGGTTCTGAAATTTTTAATTGTATTTTTTGTTTCTTCTATAACTTCTAAAGAAATTTCGCGCTGCAGTTTTTCGACAACCGGTTCAACCGTTTCCATAATTTTGTTGCATAGTTTAAGCCCTTTGTTTGTTATGGAAAGCGTTTTTACGGGTCTGTTATTTTTTGTTTTTAAATTAATTTTTATTAACCCTTTTTTCATCAGGGAGTTTGCAAGTTTGCCTGTATTTGCTCTGTCTTTTAAAATTATTTTTGCTAAATCCCTTTGAGAACATTCTTTATTATCAATAATTACCATTAAAGCAAGATGTTCCGTTGCGGATATACCCATATCCAAATCTTTGAAATACTGTTCAAAAAGCATGTTAAAATACTTTGAACAAGAGTTTATTAAATAAAACAAAGAATCTTCGTATTTCATTTCTGCGTCTAGTTTGTTGTATAAATTACATGTTGCAAATGCAACATTAATATGCTACCATTCTATTATTAAAAATGCAAACAATTTTTTGAGGAGAATATGAAAAAGCTACTTGCCACAACATTATTAACAACATTTACGCTTGGTTTAATAGCGCAACCTGTATCAGCAATTACTGATAAAAATCAAAAAAATGCTAAAAAACAAATTGAACAAACCCAATCAATTTTAGGAAGAATTAATTATGATTGGTGGCAAAATATTAATGACCCTTATTTGGAAGATTATATTCTTCGTGCCGTTCAAAATAATCATGATGTAAAAACCGCGCAGTTAAATCTTGAAAGGGCTGAGATTAATGTTTTAGCTACAAGAGCCAATCAATTACCGACACTTGGTATAGGTGCTGCTCCGGTATTAGCTAAAATGCCTTCTTCAACAAAGAGCATGGGCTCTATTGCCTTGCCTATTTTTGCGCAGTATGAACTTGATTTATTCGGCAAAAATTGGGATAAAACAAAAAGTGCGAAAAAACTTTTACAAGGAGTGCAATATCAAACCACTGCTTCTGATATAGCGATAATGTCTTATGTTGGTACAACGTATTACAATATTGTAAAACTTGATAAAATTATAGAATTACAGGAAAAAATAATAGAAGATAGAGGCGAAATCTACAAATTAATGAATATTTCAAATAAAGAAGGTATTACCTCTACCCAAGATGTTATTCAGGCTGAAAAATCTTATGTTTTAGCGCAAAACGATATGATAGAATATCAAAAATCGCGCATTAATGCCCTAAATGCACTTGCTGTTTTAATCGGCGACAGCCCTAATAATATTAATGAATATAAAAGAATTAACTTTGATGATTTAAAATCCGATTTCAAAATTCCGCATGAAATTTCATCGGAAATAATAACAAACCGCCCTGATTATAAGTCATTAGAACACCAATTAGAGGCTGCAGGAATTGATGTCAGAGTTGCGAAAAAAGAATTTCTTCCGACAATAGATATACTTGGCGCAATAGCATTTTTAGCAATTTCAAGTGCAAGTGCTATGGATTGGAAAAATGCTGTTTCTTTTGCCGCAGGCAATGTTACAATGCCTTTGTTTACGGGGTTTTTGAAAACTGCTAATTTAAGGTTGAATAAAAATAAATATGCTCAGCTTTTAGAACAGTATCAAAAAGCTAATTTAGTTGCAATTCAAGAAGTTAACGATTCATTATATAACTATAAATCAGATAATGAAAAATTCCAAAATAATCAGAAAGCACTTGATATTCAAACTAAAGATTTCAAACTTGCCAATGCAAAATATAATCAAGGCGTTATTTCAAAACTTGATTTGTTGCAGCAAAGAGAATCGCTTTTGTTTATGGAACAATTGAGCGCCAATTCCAAAATGGGTTGTTATATAGATAAGATTGGATTGTATAAAACAACCGGTGCACAAATCTAAATATATTTTTCCGCTTCTTTAAGTGCTTTATCGGCATTAGTCATTAGCTGTTCATATTCTCTTGCTGTATATTCGTTTAAAGTTTGAGTTTTTGCGCTGAATGTACTTGAAGGTATATATGTAGCCGTGTCTTTTGGTTTTGTTGAATCTGTTTCGGTTTCGGTTTTTGTTTTTTCTTTGTTTTTTGTTCCGAATAAATCTGCCTGATTAGAAATATTTGTTTTGTTATTTTTAATCATATTTTGAAGCATGGGGCTTTGAGAATTACTTTGCGGTTTTTTAAAGTATCTTGAGGATTAACTTCTTTACCGTCTAATAAATCAAGGATTAGCTTTGGATTTTTATCAATTGCTTGAATTAATTCAGGATTTGTTTGCAAGTTTTCCAATGCTTTAGGATTTTTCATAATTCTTTCTTGTAGTTCGCCTTGCGTAATTCCAAGTTCCGGTATTACGGTATTTTTTTGTTCTTCCAGCTGCTTTTCTTTTTCAGCTTCCGCTTTATCGTAAGGTTTGCCAAATATCTTATGTATAGCGCCTCTGATTGGTTTTTGAATTTTCGGTGATAATATAACCATAATTAATGCAAATCTTAACGCACCGCCAATAAGCCTTGCTGCAGGGTTGCCCGATTTAACCATGGTTTTTGTTGCACTGTCATAATGCGACAAGCCCATACCGAAAATATTACCAATGCCTCTTAAAATAGAAGAAGCCACACCCTTATGCTGTAAATTCTTTAACGAAGCAAGACCATAGGTTGTACCGAATGCTAAAGGCATTGCAACAGCGATTGAACCCATTGTACCGATATAATCATCTGCAATGGTTGCAACCTTAGTACCTTTTGGTGCGTCTTGCGTATTATTATATAAAGACATAATCATAGCACATAAAAATGCACCCAGTCCTGATTTATCGTTACCAAAGTTGCTTATGGATTCACCCGGAACTAAAATGGAATTCTGAACAAGTTTACCGGGGAGAGTTTTTGCCATAGAACCGTTTACAACGTTGAATTTAACCATGGAATCGCCATAGTTGCCCATTAAATGTCTTTGGCTTAATTCTTTGCCTGTTATTTTTTTCCAAACACCGTTTATAAAGTTTGCAGGCCACCATGAACCTACAATTCCGCCTTGGTCCATTTTAACATTTATAAACTCTGAAAAATCTACACCGTTGACGGAACCTGTTTGCATATCTTTAAACAGTTTTAATAATTTCTTTTCATCAACTGCACCATTTGTCATACAGTTATGATTTTTTGCAATTGCATTACTTATTTCGCTACAAAAAGTTCTGTTATGTGCAATACCTTTTCCGCCTACTAATTGGTTGAAGTAGTTTTGAGCTTCACCTTCGCCTACTAATTTCTTTATTGAATTTAGCATGCTTTCATTGGTTGTAGTTAAATCATCAAGCAGTTTATTTGCAACGTCATCTTCAATATGAAGATTTTTTAATGCTTCAAAGGCTTTTTGCCTATCTTCCAGCAGTAATGCTTTTATTTTATTTGTTTGTGAACCTGTAAATATTTTTTTAATAAAGCCGAGCACACCTGTTTTTTGCCCGTTTATAGCAGTTTTAACCGCCTGAGTTGAACCTTGTTGAGCATGGGTAAAAGTTGTTTTTAAAATATCAACCGGAGTTAAACTGAAAATAGATACAAAACCTTGCCCGTAACCGCGGGTCATGTCGCATTCAACCTTTGCTTTTCTGACGGGAGATTGTAATGTATCAAAAACATCATCAATTGTGTCTGATTTTCTTAAAAAATTAACAACTCTATCTTTTATACCTTTAAAAAAGCCTGAAACACCGGTATATAATTTGCTGTTTAAAAGTACATCATCAACTTTTTGCCCCAATTCGGCCATTTTGTTGGAAGTTTTATTAGCTAAAAAACCAAGTCCTACAACGGTTGCAATTGTCAAACCAAGCGAAATAAAAAAGCGTTTGGGATTTTCTATTCCAAGCCCTTTAAAGGTTTTTGTAATAAAATTATCTTTCGCATCATTTTTTGTTTTATTTGCTAATTCAACAGTATCTTGTTTTAATTTTTCTTTATCAATAGATGTGAAATTTTCTTCGCTTTCAAGTCTTTTTTGGACATCAGGCGAATTATTTTGATAATAGTTATTCCTAAAACTTAATGCTTCCATATATTTATAAAACCATATTCACAAAAAAAGTTGCTAATTTACAGATTATTTATTAAATCTTTTATTTCGTCAAAGCGGTAATAATCTTCTAATATATGGATTTTTATGTTCGGTTTTTTATTCTTAATATCTTGTATTGTTAAGCCGTCTAAGAATGTTTCTTCATAACTTTCGCCCGATTTTTTAAGCATGACGGAAGGTATAACAAGATGTTCTATATCTTTATCTTTAATTGTATCAATAATGTCTGCTGCTACAATTAAACCTGCAACATTGATATCTTCACCAAAAAATTTATTCTTAACTTCTAAAACTTCAAATTCAAGATTTTGAATATTAATTTGTTCCTTAAATTCTCTGAATATTTTGCATGCGGTGCTTGCTGTTACAATGGTTATTTTAGAAGGCTTTTTGATTTTTTTCTTCATTTTTTTAAGACATTTTTCAAAACTGTCTTTTAAAAGTCTTATTGCGCCAACGCCGTCTTCAATTTGCAAAAAATCGCCATAGTATTTTTTTTCGGGAACTTCAAGCCCTGATAAGATAAAAAATTCATCAGATGCCATAGCGACAGATTTTTTAATTGATGTATTGAATTCTTCAACGATTTTAATTGTTTCAAGGGCAGTTTTTTTATCTACGGTTTTTAATTTTTCTTTTCTGTATTTTGAAATGCCGACAGGCACAATTGCAATTGATTTTAAGATATTTTTAACCTGTTTTAAATCATCAAGTGTGCGTTTTAATTCAACACCGTCATTAAAATCAGGGCAAAGCACAATTTGAGCATGGATTTTTGTTCCTATCTTTTTAAACCTTTTTAATTGCTCCATAATTTTTGAAGCATTTGGGTTCTTAAGCATTTTAACCCTGAGCTCGGGGTTTGTTGTGTGAACTGACACAAAAAGAGGCGAAATGTGGTATTGTTCAATGCGCTTCCAATCTTCTTCTTTAAAATTTGTTAAAGTCACATAAGTTCCTTGAATGTATGATAATCTCCAGTCATCATCTTTCACATAGAGGCTGTCGCGCAAACCCTCGGGCTGTTGGTCAACAAAGCAGAAAATACAGTGGTTCAGACATCTTTTTAAATTATCAAATACGGCAGAAGAAAATACGATACCTAAATCCTCGCAAAAATCTTTTTCTATTTCATATTCTTCAAGCTCATGATTTTCATGTTCAATTAACAAAACAATTTCTTCATCATTTATGATATAGCTGTATTCTATGATATCTTTCGGTTTGACGTTATTTATTGATATAATTTTATCGCCTTTTTTAATATCCAATTCATCTGCAATGGAATTAGGAATTATATCATCTATAATCATATTTGTTGTCATAATAATTTAATCAATTCTTTTGTTTCATTAAGGGTAATTTTAATTATGTTTTTTTGAAGTTCGTTTCTTTCGTTGTATTCATCTTGCAATCCGCGTTCAAGATTTATTTCGTATAGTTGTAAAACATTAAGCAAGTTTTCCTTAAATTCTATTAATTCGTTTACGCTTAAAATATTTGAACAATATAAAAGAATTTTTGTTTCATTCAAAATATGAGCAGGATTTGAAAGATTACAGCATAAAATTAAATCTCTCAGATGTTTTTTGCCTAAAGGAGTGATGGAATAAGTTTTTGATTTCATTCCGCCTTCGGACATTTTTGAATTAAATTCAACACAAGATAATTCTTCTAATTTTTTAAGGGCGGGATTAACGCTTCCCGAGGATGTTTTTGCAAATGCAAAAAATAATTCATCTATTAATTTAATTAATTTATAAATTGTGCAATCGTATTTGTTTAAGATATATAAAATTAAAATTTCTGTCATGACTTTATATTATCACACTTTCTGATATAATAAAAAGGAGTTTTAAGTTGGATAATTATAAATGGAAGTTAAAGATATAATAAAAAACACTAATTTAGCGCATATTGCTATAATTCCCGACGGCAACAGACGCTGGGCAAAAGAGCATTTACTGCCTTCAATGATGGGGCATAAAAAAGGTGTTGAAGCACTTAAAAATATTGTAAAAGCATGCGCAGAATACGGAATTAAATACCTTACAATGTATGCTTTTTCTACGGAAAATTGGAACAGAAAAAAAGAAGAAGTCGATTTTTTAATGGATTTACTGGCTTCTACAATTAAAAACGAGCTTCAAGAACTTGATGAAAATAATGTTAAACTTAATTTTTTAGGCAATTTAAAAGAACTAAACCAAAACTTGCAGAATATTCTTCATAATGCCGTTGAAACAACAAAGAACAATAACGGAGTAAACCTGAATATTGCAATTAATTATGGTTCAAGAGATGAAATTACGAATGCGGTTAAAAATATTGTTGCAAAGGTTATAAACCAAATGAAATTACACAGGAATTAATTGCCGATAATTTATATACAAAAAGCATGCCTGACCCTGATTTGTTAATCAGAACGTCAGGAGAAAAGAGGATAAGCAACTATTTATTATGGCAAATTGCGTATTGTGAAATTTATATAACCAACAAATACTGGCCTGAGTTTGATAAAAAACAGCTTGAAGAAGCTATTATTGAATTTGGCAAAAGACAAAGAAGGTGGGGCAAGTAATGCTTGTTACGCTTGCGACGTCAAATCCTCATAAAGTTGAAGAAATTAACACAATCGCTAAAAATTTTGATATAGAATTTGTTTTACCTGATGACAATTTTGACCCTGTGGAAAACGGTGATAATTTTATAGATAATGCGGTTTGTAAAGTTTTAGAAGCCTCTAAATCAGGCAAAACAGAACTTTATTTGGCGGATGATTCAGGGCTTTGCGTTGAAGAATTGAATAATGAACCCGGAATTTATTCTGCACGCTATGCGCCGACACCAAACGAACGTATTGAAAAATTGTTAAAAAATATGCGCGGAATTGAAAACAGAAGTGCAAAATTTGTATGCGCAATGGTTGTTGCAAATAAAAAGGGTGAGATTATATACAAGGTTCAATCAGAATGCAAAGGCCGTATTATGTATGAGCGCAAAGGTTCAAACGGCTTTGGCTATGACCCGATATTTTTTGTAGAAGAATTAAACAAAGGTATGGCTGAATTATCACAAGATGAAAAATGTACTGTTTCGCACAGAGGTAAAGCATTAAGACAAGTGCTTGAATGGTTAAGGAATGAATTTTGTTAAATCCTATTGTTATATCCGTTATTGTTTTATGTATATTGTGCCTTTTAAGGGTTAATGTATTATTTTCTTTGATGATTTCATCAATTGTTGCGGGGCTTTGCGCAAAAATGCCTATAGGGCAGATAATGGATTTATTTATTTCAGGCATGGGGCAAAATTCCGAAACCGCACTAAGCTACATTCTGCTTGGCGCTTTAGCTTCTGCCATTTCTCATACAGGGTTAGCTACAATATTATCCGTGAAAATAAGCAATATTATAAAAGATAATAAATATTTATTGTTGGCAATTTTGGTTATTATTTCTATATTATCGCAAAACTTAATTCCTGTTCATATTGCGTTTATTCCTATCTTGATACCGCCATTATTGTCTTTGATGAATAAATTAAAACTCGATAGGCGGGCTGTGGCATGTTCATTGTCTTTTGGATTAAAAGCTCCATACATTGCACTTCCCTTGGGGTTTGGATTGATTTTTCAAGGATTAATTGCAGATAATATGACGCAAAACGGGATAACAATTGCAAAAACGCAAGTTTGGCACTATAGTTGGATACTTGGTTTTTCAATGTTCATAGCTTTATTGATTGCAATTTTTGTAAGTTACGCAAAACCGCGCGAATATAAAGAAATCAATATTAAGGAACAAGAAAATACAGATACCAAATTAAACAGAAAACATTATATTACGCTGATAGGTGCGCTAACAACGCTTATTGTACAGCTTATTTCAGGTTCTTTGCCCCTTGGTGCATTAATTGGTCTTTCTGTAATTTTTGGTTTTCGTGCTGTGCCTCACAGAAAAATGGATTTTTTGATGAACGAAGGTGTAATTTTAATGGGGTATATTGCTTTTGTAATGCTTGTATGTGCAGGTTTTGCACTTGTCTTAAAAGAAACCCATGGAATAGATTCGCTTGTAAATTCAATTATTCCTTATATTCAAAATTCAAAAATTTTAGCAAGTTTGGCAATGCTTCTGATAGGGCTGGTTGTGACAATAGGAATAGGTTCATCTTTTGGAACAATACCGATTTTAGCAGTGTTATTTATTCCGCTTTGCGCAAAATTAGGGTTTTCTACTCCTTCAATAATAATTCTGCTTTCTGCCGCTGCCGCCCTTGGTGATGCCGGCTCGCCCGCTTCCGATACAACATTAGGCCCGACGTCAGGACTTAATGCCGATAATCAGCATAATCACATAAAAGATACCTGTATTCCGACATTTATCCACTATAATACAGCCTTAATTATAGGCTCTTTAATTTCCGTATCTATATTTGGCTAAGCCGCGAATGAACGTTGTATAGCTTCGGACTTCTGCTGTTTAACGGATTGTTCTTCCTGATTAATCATTTCAAGCTGATTTTGATATCTTTGAAGCTGCATATCCAATGCTTTTTCCGCCTGCATTAAGCGTTCTTTTTTCTTTTCAAGTGCTTTGGCTTCGGGACTGTCAGATTCCATATCGGAAGCAAGACCCACAATAGAATTAATTTTGCTTGATAAATCCAGCTTAGTTGAAGATATCAACATAATTTGATATTCTAAATCTGATCTATAGCTGGTTATTTGAGCCAATCTTAATTGTGCGGTCAATAGTCCCATAACTATCTCATTTCGTTAAATTTATTACCCCTTAGGAAAGTATGCTCGTTGTTTTGAGCAATTAACTTTTCCATTTGGCTTAATTGATGCATTTGATATTTTAATTTGTACCTAACAAGTTTCCTTTTTTTGTTAATTGAAAACGCATCTTTTAAACCTGCAATTAACTCTTTTTTGAACAGCTTAACGGGATTGTTCCTTATTAAATAATTTTTGGAATAATTTAAGAAGGTTTTTAGTCGTTTAAGATGTGCTTTTAGAGTTTTTTGCACTTTTTGGTTTCTCCTTATTGTTCCTATTAAGAATATAAAGATACACCTATCTTAATAAAAACAAGTTAATAAATTTAATTGACCGCAATGTAAATTTTTATTACATTATATCACATCTAAAAATTCGACATAAAAGGGCTTAAACTTTAGATTTTGATACAATTTGTTACATTAATCTACAAGCTGGAAGGGGCATTTTGAGCACCTTGCTTTGGGTCTTAAAATCAGATTATCTTCCAAATCATAAAGTTTTGCAATTCTTGTAATTAATTTTTCCCCGCATACCGGACAATTGATTTCAAAATTAGGATTTGAGCTGTTTAATAAAATAAGTTCCCTGATTTCATCCATTTTGTTTTTTTGCGCAAAATTAAAATCAGCATGTTTTTCATATTTTTTAATTTCTTTATTCTCTACCTTTAAGCCTTTTGCTAATTTTTGGCGGATAGTTGTGGGCAGAAATATCTCATACCCTTGTTCAATTGAAAGGATTTGAGATAATTCCAGCCCTGAATTATCTGCAAGTTGACTTTGAGTTAAATTTAATTTTTCTCGTCTTTGCGAAACAAACTGCGCAAGAGATATTTTATTTTGCATTCTTACTCAGCTTTTCTTTAACAATAGCAAGTATTACCCCTGCAACAAATATTGATGAATATGTACCTGCGATAATACCGATTATAATAGCTAAAACAAATTCTTTAATTGTAGCTCCGCCAAAGAAATATAATGCCAGCAATGTGAACAAAGTAGTTGCTGATGTGTTAATTGAACGTGCAATTGTTTGGTTAATTGAAGCGTTTATTATTTCATTTGTAGAGAATTTTTTAGCAAGAAAACGCATATTTTCCCTGATTCTGTCAAATACAACAATAGTATCGTTAACGGAATAACCTATAACGGTTAATATTGCCGTAATAAATAAGCTGTCAACGGTTGTATCAAAAAATATACCTTTTATTGCAAATACACCCATTACGATTAACGCGTCATGGAATAATGCCAATAGTGCTATCCAGCCATATTCAACTTCAAAACGGAAGGAAATATATACAACCATTAAAATAAAAGATATAACTAATGCAAGCATGGTGTTTTTTAATAATTCAGAACCCAAAGTAGGCCCTACCGAATTGACTGCAATCAATTCAGATTCACCAAAATTTTTGCTAAGAACGCTTGTAACTTCATTAATTTTATCTTTAGAATCCTTATCTGATAAAAAAGTTGTTCTTATGGATAAAAGGTTATTCGGTTTTCCGTCTTTTGTTTCAACGGTATTTTGTATTACGGGGTTTTTAATTCCTATAGCTTCAAGATTTACCCTTGCTTTTGATAAATCAGCCGTTGAAATTTTATCTTGAATATTATATTGCAAAATTGTACCGCCCGTAAAATCAATACCTAATTTTAAAGGCGCATGGTTAGCTTGGGTTGCCATTAAATAGATGATAGCCGAAATACAAGGAATTAAAATAATACTTGTAAATGCCAGCCAAAAATATCTGAATTTTACAATATCAATTTTGTATTTATTTTTAATTAAACCGGTATTTGCCATTTTTGAAATCTCCTAAACTTAATCCAAAACGCCAAATTTTGCTTTTTCGCGTTTGGTTTCTGTAGCTTTGAACGTATTTTGAATTTCTTCCTTCTTGAGGCCGAATAATTCCGGGTATTTCAATTCGGATGAACCAAAGGTTAAGTGCATAAAGTTTTTTGTAACCGTAATTGCGGAAAACATTGATAAACATACACCGATAATCAATGTAAGCGCAAAACCTTTGACCATTGAAGCACCAAAATAATAGAGAACCACGCAGGTTATTATTGTTGATACATTTGAATCAAAGATACTTGTGAAGGCTCTGTCGAAACCTGAGTTAATGGCAGTAAATAATGTTCTGCCCATTTTCAATTCTTCTTTTGTACGTTCAAAAATTAATATATTGGCATCAATTGCCATACCTATTGATAAAATGAAACCCGCAATGCCGGTTAAGGTTAATGTTACAGGAACCATTTTATAAATTGCAAAGTTAATTAACGCATAAATTATTAATGCTAAGCATGAAATAACACCCAATGCTCTATAATATAAAATCATAAACAGCATTACAGCGCCGATACCAATCATGCCTGCTGTTTTTGATTTACTGATACTGTCAGCACCAAGCGTTGGGCCGACTGATTCTTCTTGAATAACTTCAGCGCCGACAGGCAAAGCACCCGCATTCAATAAATCGACCATTTCTTTAGCTTCATCATATTCAAAGCCCCCTTCACCCCCTGTGATTTGAGCTTTTCCGCCAGAGATTTGTTCATTGACTCTTGGGGCGGATTGTAATTTTCCGTTAAAGAAAATTGCCATTTGTTTGCCTGTTAATTCACGAGTTAAATCAGAGAATTTTTTAGCACCTTCCAAATTAAATTCTAATTCAACCATCCATTCGGCAGTTGTGGGGTTTGAACCTACAAGGGCTTTTTTTAAGTCTTTACCGGTTAAGCCTGTGGATTCCCAATCAAGCGTGCCGTCAGGCAATTGTTTCGGACGTTTAAATTCCAATTGGGCAGTCTGTCCTATAAATTCTTTAGCCTTAGCTGTATCTGTAATATTTGGAATTTCAATTAATAATCTTTTAGTGCCTACACGCTGAACAATGGTTTCGCCTACACCCATGGCGTTAACCCTGTTTTCTATAGCATATTGCAAGCTATCCATGATTTCAGGTGTAATATTCGGAACTGTACTTGAAGTCTGTGCTTCAAGCATTAATCTTGACCCGCCGACTAAGTCAAGTCCTAAACTTGCCGGTTTTTTATAAATAACAAATGCACTGGAAAGCGCAACGGCAATAATAATCCAAAAAAGAATTAACTTATTTTTCATTTAATTTCCTCATTTTGTTTTCATTTTTCCAAATTATAACAAAAAAGAAATAAAAACGGAATTAGAAGGGCGGAAAAAATCCAAAAATCGATAAATTTTTGAGATTTTTTCCGCCCTTCTCTTGGTGTGTGAAAAACAGACCGAAAGCAGGAGTGCTTTTGGGCTGTTTTGAAACCGGACCTTAAGGAAAAAATCCAAAAATCGATAAATTTTAAAAATCCAAAAATTATTAAACCTTATAAACTACCTGGTTTCTTCCGGATTCTTTTGCTTTATATAAACATTTATCTGCGTATTCAATCATTTCCTGCGGAGTGTTGCCGTCAACATTCACTGTTGAAACCCCGACGCTTATCGTAACATTCACTTTGTTTCCGTTAGCAACTTCAAATTTATGACTTCTGACTGCAATACAGATTTTATTAGCTGTAACCACAGCTTCTTTTTTTGCCGTATTTGTCAATATAATAGACATTTCTTCTCCGCCGTATCTGCATGCTATGTCTGAAGTTCTGACATTTTTCTTTAATATATTTGCAACTTGTTTTAAAACAGCGTCACCCGATTGGTGTCCGTAGGTATCATTAAATTTTTTGAAGAAATCAATATCTATTAAAATTAATGAAAATTTATTTCCGTATCTTTTGAAATTATCAACCTGAATAATCATTTGTTCTTGGAAATATCTGTGGTTGTATAATTGTGTCAGACCGTCTGTTACGGCAAGTTTGTAGGTTTGTTCGTAATCTCTTGCTTTAAGCAGATATTTTTCCGAATAAACAAATATAAAGGTCATTATAATTGATAAAACCGGTATTACAATAGATATCCAAATGTTAAATAAATGCATTGAATATGTTGCCACAAGTAAATATAAAAGAAGCATAGCAACAAGAATAATAAATGATTTAACAACAGAAGTTGTTTTTAAAACAAAATAGCCGACAATCAAAGATAAAATTATTGACACAATAAAATCCACTTTGCTTGAAGCGCGCTTTATGAAATTATTATCTATAATATTATTTAAAAATGTTGCATGGATTTCAACGCCTGCCATATTTGTATCGACAGGGGTTGTTTTGATGTCGTTAAGGCTTGTTGCGGTTGTTCCGATATAGATAATTTTATCTGAAAAATTATCTTTTAAGAATTTTAAATCGCTTGTCAGCATTGCATTAACCACTTGCCAAAAAGGAACGTGTTTATAAATGTATTGATTATTTTCTTCCTTATGATACCAGTTTAATATGGCTCTTTTTGTTTTATCTAAAGGAATAATATGTGAATTATCCAAAACTATAGTATTATTTTTTATTAATACACTGTCATCTTGCAGATATCTTAACCCTACAAGTAATGTAAGATTCGGATAATAGTTATTTTTATATCTGAATACAGGTGTGACGTTTCTTATTACACCGTCATCATCTCTTGTGATGTTAATAGAACCTACATTTTTTGTAACATTCATTAATTGCGGCATGATTGTTCTTACATTAGCAAAAGAAATATATTCATTATCCGCTAAAGCGCCGCCTGCAACGTTTAATCTGAATTTTTCATTCAAATCAACCGATTTTCTTACGGTATCTGAATAATTATCAAAATTCATAGATAAATAAACATTATTAAATTGTGCAACCGAATATGCAAATGCGTTGTCTGATTGAACATCATACAAATTAGGCTTCAAAAAAAGCATATCGAATATTATAAATTTAGGATTAACATATTCAATTGCATTAACCGTATTTGCCCATGCAAGCCTTGAAATAGGCCAAGTGCCGACTTTATCCATAATATATTCATAGCTTGCATCATCAACATCAATAATTACAATATCTTTGTTGGGAGTTTTGTATTTTGAAATAATAGCTTGTCTTAAGTCAAAGGAGCTATTTTCGATTTTGGTAATAAATTGGCGGAAAATATCATATCTTCCAAGCCATGTCAAAAAACCGAAAATAAAAAATACAATTAATGTATATATAAAATAAACCAAGATTTTTTTTCTGTTTTCTTTCATTTTAAAACCTGTTCCTTAAACACATCAGAAAAAGTGAGCTCATCAATAATTTGATAAACCGGATTATATTCTCGGCTTTGGGGTTTTAAGCCAAGTTTTGAAATCATATCTAATAAATCATTATTAATATCCGCGCATGAAATAAATTTAAGCAGATATTCTTCATTCCTACTAAACTGCATAAAATAATTCTCTTACATATTAAAATTAATTAAATCAACCTAAAGAACAGTTTAGAAGGGATTTTACTAATATATATGATGTATTTTAAGAACCGGAAAGGACTATGGTTAGGTCTTTACCAATTCTGTTTATTCCGATAGGGTCGTAAATTGTGTGCTCATCTTTTATTTGGGGAATTACTTTTTTAAGTTCATTTATGGCATCTCCCGTAATATCAAGATTATGGATAGCTATATAATTTTTAGAAAGGTTATTTGCTTCCTGTATTTTAACTTCCGCTATACCCATATCGGTCAATTCTTGTTTTAAATTTTCCGCGCGGGCAGTTTTGGAAGGGCTATATATAATTCCGATTGATAAATCTTTAACTTCTACATCTGTTTTATTTCTGTAAACCATTTTATTCATCAGGTCTTGTGTTTTTTCGGGGTCAATTATCCAGTAGCTTATAATACCTTTTGTAGAAGGCGCACCCGGAACGGTTGCAACCTGAACTGTTGAAGAATCAATATTTTTAGCCATTCCTAAATATTTCGCAAGGTCATAGCCTGATAAATCCGTTTGGATATAATCGGGAATTATTTTTAATAGTTCGGGTAATTTAACTATAACGGTCGGGTCTTTAATTCTTGATAGCAATGCGCTGAAAAACCATTGCTGTCTTCTGATTCTTCCTATATCACCGTATGAATCATGGCGAAATCTTAAATAGCCTTCGGTTTCTTTTCCGGTTAAAACGTTATTTCCTTGTTTTAAGTTAATATGCAGTTTTGCGGTGTAATCATCATATTTCATATCTTTTTCGATATAAATAGGCAGTCCCCCAAGAGTATCAATCATTCTTATTACACCTTCATTTGAAATTGCAATATAATTATTAATTTTAACTCCAAAGGTTTCTTCAACAGTTTTGACTGCCATTCTTGCACCGCCATAAGCGAAGGCATGGTTTATTTTATCAACTTTATTTTTGCCGGCAAGATAAACTTTTGAATCTCTTGGAATTGAAATTATATTTATGTTTTTGCCGTAAGGTGCAATGCTGATTAAAAGCATTGTATCAGAACGATTTCCCTTGAAAGGATTTGCTGAATTTGTTGCAACATCAATACCCATTAATAAAATATTCTGACGTCTTGGTGAAAAATTAAAGTTTAAATCAATGGGAGAATGAATGCCTGCTTTGCCGGATGTATAGCCTATATTTATCTGGTGATTAACGAAAGCAAAAATGCAGGCCAAAACAATGCCGACAAAAAGCAGAAATTTCGGAAAACGGTTGTTCGGCTTCTGGCGTCTGCGTCTTTTATACTGGGGCTGCACAGGGGTTCTGTACATCCTAATTCTTTCTTCTAAATCATTATTCATTCTAGTGCCGTTTAACATTGTGATTATATTATTACACAAAAATAGTTATACACAATTACAATTTTTAGTGTATTATTCTATTAAGGGAGAATAACTTTTGAGAATTATTTTAATTTTAGCGGTTTTTTTAACTTCATTTGTTTTTGCATCCGTTCAAGATACAAAGCAAGAAGCAATAGCACTTTATGCAACAGGTAACTACAATGAAGCGTTTGAAAAATTATCCGCCTTGCCTTCAAGCGAAAAAGATGAGAACACCTTCCTTCTAATGGCAAATATATCTCAGGAAAAAGGGAAAGATAACCTTGCCATACAGTATCTTAATAAAGCATTAGATAAAAACTATGCTTTTTATAAGGCTTATTATAATTTAGGCTGTATTTTTGCCAAGAAAAAATCCTATCTTTTAGCTTCAAATAATTTTGAATTTGCAATTAAATATAATAAAAATTTTGCACCCGCATATTATAATCTTGCATGTTGTCAGATTGCGCTTAAAAATTACGAAACTGCGAAGAAAAACCTTATTAAAGCGCTTGAATTAGAACCTAAAAACAAAGATTACTTATATAATTTAATTCTTTGCTACAAAGAATTAAACCAGACAAAACAAGCTAAAAAAATGCTTGAAATGTATAATGCACTATCTTAATTTAAAATTGGATAATTCAATTATTGTTTTAAAAGAATCATATTTATCATACAAATTAATAAATGTATCGCAATCTATGATTTTGCCTTTATTCATATAAAGAATTTTGTCACAATGCTTTAAAATTTGTAATCTGTGTGCTATAGATATCATTGTTTTTTTGCCTTTTAAATCAAGCAAAATATTGTTTATTTTTTCTTCGGATAAAACATCAAGCGAGCTTGTTGCTTCATCTAAAATAATTACATCTTTATTTTGCGCTAAATTGTGTGCTAATGCTGTTCTTTGTTTTTGTCCGAAAGATAACTTCAAAGGGTCAAAATCAAAGTCTTTCAGCTCTAATTTTTCAATTATTTCATTATTTAAGCCTTCAAAAATATTATCCTTGATAATGCTGAAATCCTGACTTAAAATAGAAATATTATTTTGCCATTTCTTTGCGTTTTTTTCATCTATTAAATTTTTATCAACGTAAATTTTTCCTTTATCGGGTTTAATTAAGCCTGAAATAATTAAGGATAATGTAGTTTTATAGCACCCTGACGGCCCTACGATTCCGATAAATTCGCCTTTTTTTATTTTTAAATTAATATTTTGCAACCCGTTGTTATTTTTGTCATAGCTGTATGAAATATCCTTAATTGTTATTTCATTTTCAAAAGGCAGTTTCTCATCCGTTTCAAAAAAATCGTCTTGCAATATAAATTGTTTATCAAATTTTATAACATCACGAACAATGTTTTCATTTGAATTAATGCCGTAAATTGCGCTTTGGCTTCTGTTTACCGCGGGAGTTATTCTTAAAATAACGGCTATAATTGCCCCAAGAGTTGTGATAAGTGTTTGATTGTTAAAATCGGTAGTATAATACAGAACAAAAAGTACAATTATAAATGTAGCCATTATTGAAATTTCCGTAAAATAAATATGAAAAACATTATTTATTGCGGATTTTTTATTCATTTGTGCTATATTTTGATATTTTTCGCGGGATTGATTGATAAAATCACTGCTTTTATTGTTTAAGCGGATTTCTTTAGAAGCATTAATTACCACATAAAGCAGTTTTGTAAGTGCATCAAAATGCAGGGCAAAGTATTTATTTTGATATGAAGATTTATGTTTTAATATTTTGTATTCAAAAAAAGACAAGACCGAAATAAAACAGAATGCAACTACGGCAGGAAGGGTAAATTTTATAAGTAAAAATATTAATAACATTATAATGATTGCAATATTTGTAATTAAGTTAATATATTGAATTAAATATCCCCAAACAATAATTCCTGTTTTTGCAAGAATACCCTGCTTTTCAGAATTAGGAATTGAATTAATTGCTACAAAATCGGCACAAAGAATATGTTTTATTATTCTTAGCGCCATATCAACCGAAATATCTTGTAATACGGTGCTGTTTATATTTGCAAAAAAATACATATATATATTTTTAAATA
>JAFVFO010000015.1 GCA_017475485.1 Candidatus Gastranaerophilales bacterium
CGCATTAAACCAAGCCGGAATTTTCTTTCTTTCGGTTCACTTTCTTTCTTTGCATTTTCGGCGCTTGAGAAGGCAAAGAAAGAAAGTGAACAATAAAATAAAAAATACTAAACCCCGCAACCAGATACTGGCTTCTCAGTGCCTTTTTGCCTTCTCACATCCGCACTCTTCTACCCAAACCGAGCGCACAATTATCAACCTGTTAAGAAATATTAAGCAAATTAATAAAATGAGGCACTATTTTTCTTTAGTTGTTTTATATTATCTGTAGTTAAGAAAGGTTATAGTCAAGATGATTTCAGAAATTCTAGGTATAGGCGGTGTGGCAGTAAACGGCAAAGCAAAACTTGCAAGAAGCTCAAACATTGAAAAAACATTATTTTCAAATGCAAAATACACGGATACAAGCGTTGAACTACCTTCTTTAAAGGAAGCGCAGGCACATTTAGCACAGTTTGGCGAGTATGCAAAAGGTGTTAAACTTGACGCTTCTCACATATATCAATATACCAATGCCCACGGCGCAGCTCAATTATTTGATAAAACCGCAGGAGAAAGTGTGGTTAATGCCGTTATTCATTTAAAACACCCTCTGAAAACCTTATTTCAATATAATATAGCCGGCAAACTTTTAAAACACTAATTTGTTAAAAAATAAACACAGTAAAAAGACCTCTAAAAGGGGTCTTTTGCTTTGTTAAATTATCAAAGCAGGTTCTCTGCATTCAAATTGCCGATTTAGAGGCGCTATCCGCTCTTTTTTGTTATTTCATCTTCTATAGACATAATTCAATAATAGTATAAAAAATAACAAGCTATGTTAATAAAAACTTTTTCAAAACCAAACCCCAAAGAAATAATAAAGCCAAATCATTATGATTTGGCTTTTATGGTGGGGGCAAATAGACAAAGTTAGAACTTTTTTGCTTGAATCTGTTAAAGATGAAAATTCGTTTTTAAGAATTTTGAAAATTTTTTAAACTTTATTTTTGCTATAAAAATTTTATACACTAACATCCATAGATGAAACATTAGATACTTCAGTACAGTATATATTGAACAAAAGAGCCTGATGATGAACTAATACTTGAAACCATAATTTCTACCCATAGTCTAAGTATATCCAGTCTATACTATTTTAAAAATACTTAAATCATCTAAAAATTCTATAATCTTGACAAAGTGTAGTGTTTTCGCTACAATATAATTATGAAACAAATTGAATTCTATAAATTGGATAACGGCAAAGAACCTGTTAAAGATTGGCTTTTATCTTTAAATATAAGTGTTCGGGTTAAGGTTGTCAAAAGATTAGAGCGAATTTATGATGATAATTTTGGCGATTACAAGCAAATTGCACCAAATTTATTTGAATTAAGATTTTTCTTTGGTTCCGGTTATAGAATTTATTATACAATTCAAGGCAATACTATTGTAATTTTATTGTATGCGGGTGATAAATCGGATCAAAAGAAAGATATTGAAATCGCAAAAAGTTACTTAAAAGATATAAAGGATAATAAAAATGACTGAATTAAATGAATTTATAATAGAACAATTAAAAGATGAAAAATTTCAAAAAGAATATATGAATGAAAGTTTAGCCGAATATATTAATGATGGCGATTTCAATAAATTCTTTCGTTCGTTAGAACTTGTTATTAAATCAAGAGATAGTATTTCAGGTTTCTGTGAAAAAGCAGGAATAGATAGAGCTATGCTATATCAAATATTTAACGGCGAAAGAGTACCGAGAATGGATACTTTGGCTAAAATTTTAAAAACACTCGGTTATAGTCTTAAGATTGCATAAAAAGTTCGAGTTTTGCATAGGTTTAGTGAAAATTTACAAGTTATGTTAATTTATAAATTTTTCTAAAGTGGCTAAAGCTCAATTATAATAATAAAGGACAAATCTTTAAGATTTGTCCTTTATGGTGGGCCCGGATGCTTTAGTTCTTGGCGAGTTTACGAGCCATAGAAATAAAGTATGCGCCGATAACGTAGAAAATCGAAACGAAAGTTTCTGATTTTCAAGTTAGCCAGCTGAGACTTTAGTCTCGACGGGAAATAAAAAAGACAAGCACTAAGCTTGTCATAAATGGTGGGGCAAAAGAGGCGAAACTCGAACTTTTAATAAAAAACTACCTCGAAAGCCTTAAAACTATTGATTTACAAGCCTATATTTATAAAATTGATGAAATTTTAGAAACGGCAAAAACCGCATAAATTTTTATGTATAATATAGTTATAGAACTTTGAAACTTTAATACAGGGTAAAAGAAAGTCTTTCGAAAGGAAACCAACCGACAACATCATTTGAGACCTCGGGTTAGTTCCCGACTAGAAAGGGGGTCAATATGGATAAATTCAATTTGACATTATTTTTAATTCTATTGATTTTAATCACATTAAAAAATGGCTCTCATCCAAAAGGATAAGAACCATTTAAGACCTCTACAAGGCTTTCGGTAGCTTGAGAAACTACCACCCTGTATTTTTATTATAAACGATTTTTATTAATTTTCAACCCCAATGTTAAGTTTTATCATAATTTTTCTTTTTTAATTTTCTATATAAATTGAAACTGAAGGGAGAAAAAATTATGACAAAAAAAGAACCGGGTTTAATTGTAAAATTTGACGAAAACGATTCCGATTATGAAATGCAAAAATTTGAGGTTGAAAAATTTTTTAGATTTTTTATTGAAATTGCAAAAGAGGATTTTATAAAAGATTTGGATTGCAAAAATTATCGAGAACGAGAAGTTGCATATTGTAAAATTTCAAACTTCCAAAATGTCCTCATTGAAGGACTTATGGATTATTATAAAAAATGTTACAAAAAATACCATTCTACTCGAACTTTTTCAAAATAGGTTCTAATTATTGCTATTATTGAGTTATAGCGATTTACACTAAAAACAATTTGTTTTTGGTGTATTTCTTGCTATAACTGAAAACCCGCCCATAGCATGAAAAAAAGACACTTATTTTAAGTGTCTTTTAAATGGTGGGCCCG
>JAFVFO010000016.1 GCA_017475485.1 Candidatus Gastranaerophilales bacterium
AGACTACTTTTGTCTATCATGTATTTGAACTTGCACACCCCATGATGGGGACCAACAGAAACAGCCTTTTTCGAATTTTTCGACTCACGTTTTTTCCAACTTACTCGATTTATTCACTCGAAAAATTCGGGCTGTGTGTGCTACTATATTAGACTTCCTTTGTCTAAAATGTATTTGAACCTGCACACCCCCTGTGCTAAAAACTGAATAAGTTGTTCCATGACAACTTATAGAGCAAGTACAAAATTCAAAAAAGTCAAATACTAAGTCTTTGACTTTTAATCATGTAATTAATAATATTATAACATAAGGTGTTTATTTGACTAAAAGACAAGAAAATGCAACAAAAACCTTAATTGAAAATTTAACAGCTTGGACAATATGATGAAGATGATGAATAAAAACTTTCTTATAAAATTTTTAATTTGTTTTTTGGTATTTATTTTTTGCGGTAGCGGAGCATATTGTAAACAAAAATATCCTGATAAAGTTCAGGAAATTAAAAATCGTGGTTTTATAATTGTCGGCACGACAGGGGATTATAAACCGATGACTTATTTTAATCTTGAAAAGGGAATATATGAGGGTTTCGACATATCTTTCGCGGAAGATTTAGCCAAATCTCTCGGTGTAAATATCAAATATGTTTCTACAACATGGCCTACTTTGATGAAAGATACAACATCAGAAAAATTTGACATTGCAATAAGCGGTATTACAATAACAAACGAAAGAAAGAAAAAGGCTCTTATGTCAAAAGGGTACTTAAATAACGGAAAAACGGTTTTGTGCCGAATTGAAGATAAAAATAAATATACAAGTATAGAAAAAATAAATCAGCCAAATGTCAGAGTAATGGAAAATCCGGGAGGGTTAAACGAGAAATTTGCAAAAGATAATTTACCAAATGCAATTATAATAATACACGATGTTAATTATGAAATTCCTGAACTTATTGCTAAAGGCGAAGCTGATGTTATGATTACAGAAATAATAGAAGCGGCATATTATTCTAATATATATCCAAATCTTTCAATGCCAAATGTTCAATTTACCAAAGGTAAAATTGGGATGCTAATGCCAAAGAATAGCAAACCCCTCTTAAAATATGTAAATAAATTTATAGATAAAGAGTACAAAAACGGAAGATTGTACGAATTAAGCAAAATTCATATAGATAATAATTTAAACTTTTAGTTTTTCCTATATGAGACTTTTTGTAAGCCGGTTTCTGACGGCCCCAACATGGGGGGGTGATATTTTTTGAAACATGGGTTATAATGATAATGTAATTAATAAAACAGAGCTTGACAAATTGTTAGGCTTGACTTACAATAATTCTATCAAAAAAGTTAGGCATGGCTGACAAATTTATCAAAAAAGGGATATAAATGACAGAAAAAGAATTAAGTGCAAGTTTAGAAGACTATTTAGAGATAATTTGTAATTTGCTTGAAACAAGTGAGTGTGTAAAAGCCGTTGAGATTGCAAGAAAATTAAATATTTCTCGAGCATCGGTATCAGAGGCATTATCAAAACTTGCTCAAAGAAACCTTATTATGTATGAAAGTCATAAGGGTATTGCTATCACTTCTGAAGGATTAAAAAAAGCAAAAGAAATTATCGAAAAACATAAAACTTTAACGGATTTTTTCGAAAAAACTCTCGGTTTAAATAAAGACGAGGCCGAAGAAAATGCTTGCAGAGTGGAACATGTAATCAGCGATAATCTGTTTAAAAAAATAAAAGAATTTCAAAATTATTGTGATAACAATGAAGAATTAACAAAAAATTTTATGAAAGGTCTTATATAAATGAATAATTTAAAAATTTTTGGAAAATTTTTAGATCAACCGATGCTTGTTGCAAAGTTTCAAAAAGCAATTCCTGCGGTTTTAGTCGCAGGCGGCACTGCCTATACCGCCTATGATGCAAGCAAAGCAAAAAAAGGTCAAAGAGGAAAAAGAGTATTAAAAACAGGGGTTACAATGGGTGCTACAATAGCATCTGCTCTTGCTGCACCTTACATAGCATCTAAAATTACAAAAAGACCTTTGCCGCAAAATATTCAGTCAATTAAAACTTCAAACACACAAATTATTGACAGTTTTATAAAATCAACGAAATTAAGCAAAGATACAAAATTAATATTAAATAAATCAAAAGAAAGAATTTTAAGTTTTAAAGATGTTAAAACGCTTTTTAATAATATTGGACAAAGTGAAAACGGCTATAAATTTTTAAATAAATTAATCCCTGAACCTCAAAATGTAAAGGCAAAAGATATATTTTCAGAAATAGGTTACTTATCAGTTTATGGTGCAATTCCTGTTGTTGGCGGAATTGCAGGCGGAACCGCCGCAGATAAAATTACGGATAAAGAACATGCAAAAGAGAATTTTCCAAACAAAGTAAAAGAGGGATTATACCAATATTTAGCAAATATATTTATGTGTAATGTCGGAGCAGGAATAGCCCTTGGTATTCTTGAAAAACTCGGAATAACCTCAAAAGGTGCAAGGGCAGCAGGAATGACTGCGGGAATTGCCGCAACGGGAATTATAGGCGGAAGTAAAATTGCTAATTTTATTGATAAAAAAGTAATTAGCCCTATCTTCAAAACCAAAGCTGCACAAAAAGAAAGAACGCCGGAAGTTTTAGATATCGGATTACACACAGATGATATTGCAACAGTTTCTCTGCTTTCAGGATTAAAATGGATAGAGCCTGCATTGCCGGTGATGTATTCTCTGTCAGGTTACAGAGCCGGTATCGGATACAGAAATTAAGGTCTCTTAATTAATTAAT
>JAFVFO010000004.1 GCA_017475485.1 Candidatus Gastranaerophilales bacterium
GTTCGCTAAGAACTTCGTTCTAAGCTCACTCGGCTCGGGTAGTCCAGTTACGCATTAGCCCGCCAAGCTCCTCGCTTGCCGTGCCAATGCTTCACATCCTTATGCCCGAGCCTTCGCTTGCCTAGTCCGTCGGACTACGGCGCGCTCGGCTCGGGTTGCAAAAAAAAATGTTTTTGGGTATTATACATGTGACTCACTCAAACCCTCGCAGATAACGTAAGTTAATTTGTGAAAGGAAAAAACATGGCAAACATTAAATCTGCAAAAAAAAGAGTATTAATTGCTCAAAGAAACACTGAAAGAAATACTGCTTTTAAAACAAGCATTAAAACTGCTATCAAAAAAGTTTTAGCTGCAGCAGCTTCTGAAGATAAATCTCAAGTAAATGAGTTATTATCAAAAGTGTATCAATTATGCGACAAAGCAGCAGGTAAAGGTATTATTCATAAAAATACCGCTGCCAGAAGAAAATCAAGACTTACTAAGGCAGTTAGTAAATTAACAGCCAAATAGTTTGATTTGAATTTTAAAATCCCTAAGAAGTCATTACCTTAGGGATTTTTATTTGCGGATTTTTTGTATTCGATTTTGTGATAATTACAGTAATTTTCGACCATTTCGTCTAATTCTTCAGGCACAGACAGCACTATAGAGCCTTTGAAAAAATAAGGATATTTTTTCTCCAGTCCGCCTGAAAGTACTGTGCTGCTTCCTTCAACATGACGCGTCACACCGTTTGCAAATTCTTGAAATTTTCTGAATTTTTTTTGGTATTCAACGTTATGCCCTTTAGTCTTAACCTTGTAATCGCTTGTAAAAGTAACAGGGGTAATCATTTTCATTCCTTTTTGACAGTTTTATGAGTATAAAAAACTTCTAAAGAAATTTTTTTGTTATTTATTCCCCAAATACTCTCGGAAGTTTAAAACGCTTGCAGTAATCAATTAAATCACGTTTTATTTCAGGACATAAAACATATAATACAATAATATTCGGTACACACATTGCAATCATCATAGCGTCGGTTATTTCTACAACCGAGCGTACATTCATAACAGAACCTATAACGATAAAAATGCAATAAATCAGATTAAATGTTATGGCACGTTTTTTTCCTTCGCCAAACATAAATGTCCATGCTTTTTGACCGTAGTATGCCCAAGAAATTAAGGTAGATAGGGCAAATAAAATAGCTATTAAAGATAAAATATACGGGAAAAACGGAATTACTGATTGAAAAGCATTAGAAGCGAGCTCAATTCCTGATATTTCGCCTATTGTGGTGTTGTCTAATACTCCTGAGAATATAATTGCAAAAGAAGTAAACAAACATAAAATACCGGTTAAAAAGGTTTCTAATAGTGCAACAAAGCCTTGTGATACAGGTTCTTTTGTCTGTGCTGCAGCATATACAATGGCTGCCGCACCTGTTCCTGCTTCATTAGATTGAACAGAACGTCTTAAGCCTATAATTATAACCCCAAATATGCCCCCTGCAATAGATTGTGGATGAAATGCTTCGTTTATTATTAATCCAAGCGCCTGCGGAATATTTAAAATATTTGCTAAAATTACAATTAACCCGGATACTATATACATAATGCACATTGTAGGAACTAATACGGTTGTAACTTTTGCTATGCTTTTAATACCGCCCATTGTAACCATACCGACAAGAACTGCTACAATAAGGCCGAAAATCCATCCGCAGCCATACAGGAAGCTATGTTCCCCGCCTGTTATAAAAAGTATTTGATGAGTAGATTGATTAATTTGTATCATATTGCCGCCTGTAATTCCGCCTCCAACACATAATACGGCATAAATTACAGCTAAAGGTTGACCCAGCCATCTTAATTTTTTCCTTGTCAAACCATGGGCAATATAATGCATAGGCCCGCCCGAAACAGAACCGTCTTCATTGAATCTTCTGTATTTAACAGCTAAAGTTGCTTCAATAAATTTGATAGACATTCCTAAAAGCGCGCCTGCAAAAATCCAAAAAGCAGCCCCAGGGCCGCCGATTGAAATTGAAATTGCAACCCCTGCAATAGAACCTATTCCGATAGTACCCGATAAAGCTGTAGCTAATGCTTGAAAAGACGATACATCACCTGAGCCGTCAGATGATTTTTCGGCAGGTTTTTTAATTAAATCAATTGCATGTTTAAAGCCCCAAACACAAATTCCTCTGAAATAAATTGTAAAAAATATTCCTGCAAATAAAATCCAGAAAATAATTAAGGGAACTTTTGTCCCAAAACAGCTTATGGGATAGAAGATAATTTTTGCAACCGCGTCAGAAAAAGGCGCAATATGTTCATCCATAAAAGCATCTACATTCATTGCATTTGCCTTGTCTAATAAACTCAAAAACAGCATTACTGCTACAAAAAATATTCTTCTCATCAAGCTAAGCCTTTCTAGGGTAGAGCAAGGTTAATGATACAATGAACAGATTAAAATTTCTATGAATTGAAAAATTATTTTAACATTTTGTAAATTACTTGACTTAATTATTTTTCAAAAAATTGATTTTATATTATTCTATAGCTATGAAGATAGCTGAGAAATTTATTGAATTATTACTGGCAGTTTTTTTAATTTCAGGGTGTGCAAATGCTTCCGAAATCAAATTTATTCATATTACCGATACGAATATGAATGTTAATAATGCAGGAAAACTTTTAAAAACCATAAGAGAACTAAATCAGTATAAAGATGTTGATTTTATTGTATTTGGCGGGAATAATATTTCCAAAACAAATATAGATAATCTTAATACTTTTTTGTATCTTTTGAAAAAAGTTAACAAAAAAACAGTAGTATTATTGGGCTCAACAGACGTTTTGTCGTCAGTCGGGATAGATAAAAAATATTATTTAAAAAGAGTTAAACGCGCAAGACTAATGCGTTTATCATATCACAGCTCAAAACCTTATTATACTTTTGCGCATAAGGGTTGTCGTTTTATTGTAATGGACGGGTCTAAGCAATATTTTCAGACTTCAAACGGCTATTATAATAAAAATGAGCTTATATGGCTTGATAAACAGTTAAACAAATACAAAGATGAAAATGTTGTAATTTTACAGCATTTCCCGCTTATCGATACAAATTCAAAATGGCTTGAAACAGCCAAAAAAGATGAATATTTAGAAGTTCTTTCCAAACATAAAAATGTTAAAATAATAGTTTCCGGCCATTACGGTAATAATTCAGAAATTACAAAAGACGGTATTTATCATATTGTAACGGAAAGCTACAGCAAAAACGGTGCATATAAAATCATTCAGCTTGACTTTAGTGATGATTTTATAGGAACATATTTAGTTAAATAAACCAAGGAGAAAAAAAATGACAACAAAAGCCGAAATCAGACAATTGTGTGAAGAAAATAACGTAGGATTTATAAGATTGCAGTTTTGCGATATTAATGGCGCAATGAAAAATTTATGTCTGCCTGTCAGCCAATTAGAAAAAATTTTAGATAATCAAATTATGCTGGACGGCTCATCTATTAAGGGTTTCAGAAGCATTGAAACATCGGATATGTATTTTTATCCTGATTTTAACACTTTTAAAATTCTTCCTTGGTGTGAAAGGGACGGTGAAAATGTTGCAAGAATTATTTGCGATATCCATAATGCAGACGGAACGCCTTTTGAAGGATGTCCAAGGTGTAATTTGAAAAGAATGTTAGAACGTGCCGAAAAATTGGGTTACAAAATGAATGTCGGGCCGGAAGCGGAATTTTTCATTTTTGAACTTGATGAAGAAGGCAGGCCTACAATAATACCCCACGATAATGCGGGATATTATGATGCTGCGCCAAATGATATGGCGGAAGATATAAGACGCGACATTGTTTCTGCTTTGCAGGAAATGGATTTTGAAATTGAAGCAGCTCACCACGAAGCATCTGACGGTCAGCATGAAATTGATTTTAAATACGCTGATGCCTTAACCGCTGCCGATAATATAATTACATTCAAATATGCGGTTAAAAGCATAGCAAATATGTATGGCGTTCATGCAACGTTTATGCCAAAACCGATATACGGCATTAACGGTTCCGGCATGCACTGCAATTTATCAATTTTTAAAGACGGACAGAATATATTTTATGCGCCTGATGAGCTTTATCAATTATCAAAAGAAGCGATTTATTCAATAGGCGGTGTATTAAAACACGTTAGCGCATTTACTGCCGTTACAAATCCTATTGTAAATAGCTACAAAAGAATAGTTCCGGGTTTTGAAGCACCTGTTTATTTAGCTTGGAGCTTAGCTAACCGTTCCGCTTTAATCAGAGTTCCCGCAAAACGCGGAGTTGCTACAAGAATTGAGCTTCGCTCACCTGATCCTTCTTGTAACCCTTATTTAGCTATGGCTGTTATATTGGGCGCTATTTTAGACGGTATTGAAAACAAAATTACCCCGCCTGAGGAAGTTAAAGAAAATATTTATGAAATGACGAGAAAAGAATTAAAACAGGCAGGAATTAAGTCGCTTCCCGGCACACTTTATGAAGCTGTTGAACTAATGAAAAAAGATGATGTTGTTAAAGATTCTTTAGGCGAACACATAGTTAATGAATTTATGACATCAAAAGCAATAGAATGGGATAAATATAGAACATACGTTACACAGTGGGAATTAGACAATTATTTGGGAAATTACTAAATGATTATTGAAAAAACATTGTTTAATATATATAAATCGGTTTCACCCGAGGTGGTAAAATCGGTTATACCCGTAATTGACCGTATCCGCAGGTTTAAAAATAAACCCCCGATACCCAGGCGCGAAAAAATGGCAGAAGTTGATTTTCCTGATTTTTCAACCTCTAAGGTTATTATGCTCCATGGGGTATCGGTTGGAGAGGTGCAGTCTTTAGAAAATCTTGTTAAAAAAATAAAACAGGAATTTCCTGATTGCAAATTGGTAATTACAACAGGTACAGTTACGGGGCAGGAACTGGCAAATAAAAAATATGCACAATATGCTGATTTTATAACTTATTTTCCTTTGGATGTTTATAAAACGGTTGAACATTTTTTGAATAAAATTAATCCAAGCGTTATTTTGATTGCTGAAACTGAACTTTGGCCAAACTTTTTCTATTGTGCTAAAGAGAAAAATATTCCGCTTTATATAATTAACGGCAGAATTTCAGATAAATCATATCCGAGTTATTTAAAAATTAAAAACTTTTTTAAATTAATTCTTGATTGTACCCAAGGGGTATTTTGCCAGTCAGAGATTGATAAAGAAAGATTTTTAAAACTCGGTTCGCCCATTTCTAAAACTGAAGTTATGAAAAATCTCAAATTTGAAATAGCCAAAAAAAATTGTGATATAGATTTAAAAACAAAGGGCTATAAGGTTTTAATTGCTGCTTCAACCCATAGCGGAGAAGAAGAATTAATAATTCAAATTTACAAAAAATTAAAAGAACACATCAAAAATCTAAAATTAATTATTGCACCGCGTCATCTTACAAGGCTGGATGAAGTTAAAGACGCACTTTTTGGCATGAATTACGGCTTAAGAACTTTGAATGATAATTTTGATAAATTTGATGTAATAATATTAGATACCTTAGGGGAATTGTCTAAAATATATGATATAGCAGACGTTGCGTATATCGGGGGCAGTTTTAACAAAGATAAAACAGGCGGACATAACCCGCTTGAAGCAATAATTTATTCAAAACCTGTAATATCAGGGCCTTCTATTAAAAATTTCCGCGATATTTATTCTATTTTAGAACGCGAAGGTGCTGCTTTTGTTGTTAAAAATGAAAAAGAATTGTATAACTGTTTAAATAAATTGTTTACGGATAGCGGTTTTTATAAAGAAATAAGCGCAAATTGCTTAAATTGCTTTGAAAGTCAGCAAGGCGCGCTTGATTTTGTAATAGAAAAATTAAAGTTTCTAAAATAAAAAGAAAGCATTTTTGCTTTCTTTTTATTTATATTTTTA
>JAFVFO010000017.1 GCA_017475485.1 Candidatus Gastranaerophilales bacterium
GAAGCTCATCTGTTTCTTGGGGATGTCCTTATGGTTATAACTCCTATTATCAATGTATGGGAACTTTAGGGATTACCAGCATAGGAAGCTCATCTGTTTCTTGGGGATGTCCTTATGGTTATAACTCCTATTATCAATGTATGGGAACTTTAGGGATTACCAAAATAGATGCAAGAACTGTTTCTTGGGGATGTCCTTATGGTTATAACTCCTATTATCAATGTATGGGAGATTTAGGGATTACCAGCGTAGGTAATTGATTTAACTTATTTATTTTGTGTTTTGGTATGTGGGAGCGTATGCTCCCCTTTTTTTACAAAAGTGTATAAGCGTCAAAAAGATTAACTAATATTTCTTTTTATGCTAAAATCTAATTAAGCAATAAATAATTTGAGGGAAATATGGAAAAAGATAACAACGAAAAACTACATACTATGAGGCATTCTTGTTCTCACATTATGGCGGCTGCTGTTAAAGAATTATATCCGCAGGCTAAAATTGCAATAGGGCCTGCTATTGAAAACGGATTTTATTATGATTTTGATATAGAAGGTGTAACCTTAACGGATGAATCTTTAAAAGAAATAGAAAAGAAAATGAAGCATTTAATTGCTCAGAATTTAACTTTTGAAAAATACGTTATACCTGATGTTCAAGCTCAAATTGATGAATTCAAAAATCAAGGTGAAATATATAAAGCAGAATTATTGGAAGAACACAAAAACGACAACCCTACTTTATATTTAACAAAAGATAAAGACGGAAAAGTTCTTTTTAATGACCTTTGTTCAGGGCCTCATATTGAATCAACCAAAGAAATTAAAGCATTCAAATTGCTATCTGTAGCAGGTGCGTACTGGAGAGGCAATGAAAAAAATAAAATGCTTCAAAGAATTTATGCTACGGCATTTTTATCAAAAGAAGAATTAGATGAATATATTAACCAAATTGAAGAAGCCAAAAAACGCGACCACAGAAAATTAGGCACTCAATTGGATTTATTCTCTGTTCGGGAAGAAATCGGTGCAGGGCTTGTTTTGTGGCACCCTAATTTATATACTGTTAGAGAACAAATTGAAAACTATTGGAGAAGTGAACACAGAAAAAGAGGTTACGTTATTGTTCAAACTCCGCAATTGGCAAAATCAAAACTTTGGGAAATATCAGGGCACATTGACCACTATAAGGAAAATATGTTCTTTATACAGAAAGATGAAGATTCCGATGAACAATTTATAGTTAAACCAATGAACTGCCCCTTCCATATTTTAATATACCAATCACAACGTCATTCATATAGAGATTTGCCTTTAAGAATGGCAGAACTCGGAACTGTATATAGACGTGAAAAATCAGGCGCATTGGGCGGTTTAACCCGCGTACAAGGGTTTACTCAAGATGATGCGCACATTTTCTGTACACCGGAACAGCTTGTTGATGAAATTAATGCTATTATTGATTTTGTAGCCGATACTATGGCTATATTTAATATGAGTTTTGAAGTCGAACTTTCTACCCGCCCCGAAAGCTACGTTGGCGAGCTTAAAAACTGGGAATTGGCTGAAGCCGGTTTGAAAGAGGCCATGGATAAACGCGGTATGAAATATGAAATTAATGAAGGCGACGGTGCATTTTACGGCCCTAAAATTGATTTTAAGGTAAAAGATGCAATCGGTCGTACATGGCAATGCGCAACAATACAACTTGATTTCAACTTGCCCGAAAGGTTTGATATTAAATATCAAGATAAAGACGGTGTATTAAAAACCCCTGTTATGCTGCATAGGGTAATATTTGGTTCAATGGAAAGATTCCATGGTATTTTAATTGAACACTATGCGGGCGCATTCCCTGCTTGGCTTGCTCCGCAGCAGGTTGCATTAGTTCCTATTGCGGATAGACATAATGAATATATGGAAGGAATTTATAAGAAATTGCGCGAAAAAGGAATAAGGGTAATATTTGATGATGATAAATCAGAATCAATGAATTATAGAATTCGCGATTATCTGCAAAATAAAAAAGTTCCTTATGTATTAATTGCAGGTGATAAAGAAATTTCTGAAAATACCGTTGCAATTAGAAAACGCGGTGTCGGCCAAATAGGTACAATGGGAATTGATGAATTTATTGGAAAACTTGAATGCGAAATAAATTCAAAAGGTAAACAAGAAATTAAATAAAAACAGCTTTAAAAGCCGAACGGATGGTCTTTTGCCCAATTTAGCTTGGCTTTATTAGCGTCAAATTTATATTTTAAGTCGCCTAATCTTGCTTTAAGTCCTCTTGGTTGGATTTGGGTCTTTTCGCTTGAAAAGATAACAACTTGTTTTTGGTTTGTACCGATTACCTTATTTATATCAGGATTAAAAATAATTCCTAATAACCCGCCGCCTGAGCGTACACCCTTTGGAATATATGCGGCGTCATACCCCATATCTAAAAACATTTTTCTTACAGCGCATTCGATAACGGCATTTTGTGTTTCTTTCGGCAGTTGTTCAAATGTTTCTTGTCCGAGGCGTTCGGTTATAAATTTGCCGACATCCGCCATGAATGCACTGTAGGAATTTTCATCCACAAGGGCAATTTTGGCATCTTCTTGCAGTTTGATTGGTATAATATCTCCTATTAAATCTGAAAAAGAGGCTGCTACCCTTATATCAGGAGCTGTGTAAATGCCTGCGCCAAGCTCTCTTGGGGACTTTCCAAGCTGTCTGCTGACAAAAGGGGTAAATCCGTTTTTATATATTTTTTTACCGTTAAGTGTTCCATGGTAAAAAATATTATCCTGAGGCAAAATTTCAGCAGGGCATTCTCTGATATATGGGTTTATTCCTAAATCTCTGGAACTACACCACCTGAATTCCCTTGATAAATCATATTCTTTATTGTTTTCAAAAAAATCTTCAACATAACTAAAAAGATTTTTGTTTGTTTCGATAAATTCTTTTGCTTCATCAAAACCGAATTTTTGAGAGCCTTGTTCAAGATTATAGTTTGCTTTGTTAATATATAGTTGAAGATTTTGCTTTAATTGGGTTAATTTTTGTACAATTTCAGAATCTATAGGAATGTTATTTTCTTGGATATACTTTTCCGCTTGCGCTATTTTTTCGCTCAAAGGCGTAATACTTTCAGGTTTTACAAAAAAGCCTTTTAATTTTTCTAAAGGTGTTTCAAAATCACCAACTTTTGAAAATAATTCTTCAATTATGTTAAATGCTTCATTGTATGCTTTTTCATTAACTATATTTGTTCCGTTTGCAACCTTCGCAACTTTCGAAGGGTCACGCCCAACCATTGCTGCAAATAGCGCGGCAGTGGTGCTTAGAATAAATATGCCGTATCCGATAAGAATATTTTTTCTTGCTTTTTTCTTATCTTCTTTTGATAAAGGGGTGAATAATTTCTTTTTTGTTTTTTGAGTTTCTTGATTTGAAACCTGAGAAACATTGTTTCCAAAGCTAACTTTTAATGACATACACACATTCCTAACTTGTACTTTAATAAACAACAAAAAACAATAAAAATTGCTAATTTAAAAATAAAAAGCGGACACAAATGTCCGCATTGACCTAAAAATTTTTAACTACATAAGGCTTTTAGCCTTTACTAACCATTTCCACTACTTCATGTACTGTTGACACAATTTCTGAATAGCTTTTCTTTGCGCTTAATTCACGCCCTATACCGACTGCAATTGCGCCTGCGTTTAAATATCCTTTGATTTCATCCAATTTAACAAAACCGCAAGGCAATAAATTTAAAAACGGCATTGGTTTTACTAAATCTCTGATATATTCAACACCGCCCATTTCAGCTACAGGATACACTTTAATTAACGGCATTCTGGCTCTCCAAGCATTATATGCTTCGTTTGGCGTTGTGACGGAAGGAATTAAAAAAGCCTTGTAACAAGAGGCAAATCTTACCAAATTGGTTTGAAAAATCGGGCTTGAAATTATAGCGGCACCTTCTTTTAGCGCTTCATGCGCTTGTGCTGTAGTAATTATTCCGCCTTGCGCTACAACTGCGCCCTTTAGTGCGCTGACTTTTTTTGTAACTTCTATGGGGCAATTTAATTCTATGAATTTTATACCCCCTTCGAGGTATGCTCTTGCTATTTCATAAGAATAATCAGGGTCGTCTTCTCTTATAATCCCGTATATTTTTTTCTGTTTTATACCGTCAATTATTCTCATGATGCGTATTCCATACAAGGTTTAAGTTCAATAGCTTTTACCATGCCTTCAACATTTCTCAAACGAAGTATTGAAATTGCGCGTCTTATTTCATCATCCGCTACAACCCAGCACAATTTTTTCTTGAAGTTGTTGATAAAGCAATAAGTAGAAGCTAAAATAGCAATTCTTGTAGCTTTTAAAAGATTCATATCACTTATATCAATAACATACCTGTCGGGTTCATCTTGATAGTTTAATTTTAATGAGGAGCTATCTGTAAAAACGTTAAATTTATTGTTTGATAGCTTGATTTCTTTAATTGTTTCCATTATTCTTTCTTACTTAACCTACATAAGAATAATCGTCATAGTTTTTTGTTTTTTAATTTAATTTTTCAAAAACTAATCTGTTTGATGTATTATTTTTATATAAAATATGGAGAAAAATCATGACAGACGTAGAGTTGCGCGCAATTGCAAAAGACATAAAACTTGTGGCATTTGATGTGGATGGAGTAATGACGGATGGTTCTTTGACATTTACGGAAAACGGAATGGAAATTAAAACCTATGATGCAAAAGACGGGCTAGGCGTTGTAATGCTTAACAGAGCAGGAATTATAACTTCCATTATCACCGCAAGAAATAATAATACGGTTAAAGTTAGGGCTGAAATTCTTGATATTAAAGAGCTTCACATGGGGCAGAAGTATAAAGTTCCTGCACTTGAAGAAATTATGAAGAAATATAACCTTGATTATACACAAGTTGCATATATGGGTGATGATTTGCCTGATATTTGCGTACTGGAGCGTGTAGGGCTAAGGTGTTGCCCGAATGATGCAGTTGATGAAGTTAAAAAAGTTTGCAATTTTATATGCGATAAAACGGGCGGAAAAGGCGCTGTGCGTGAGCTATGCGATTTTATATTAAAATCAAAAGGAATAACTTATGCTGATGTTGCACATCCACATCAACAATAATTTTATTTTTGTGGTATGATATTCATGTAAATTAAATATTAAAATCTTTCGGGATGTAGCAAGCCCGAGCCGAGTGAGCTTAGAACGAAGTTCTTAGCGAATGAAGGCGAGGGCAAAAGAGTGTGAAGCCCGTGACGGCGGACTGATGAAGTCCGGCGGACAGGGCGAAACCGTTCTCAGGCGACGTGGGCGCTTGCGCCCTCA
>JAFVFO010000018.1 GCA_017475485.1 Candidatus Gastranaerophilales bacterium
GACTTCATCAGTCCGCCGTCACGGGCTTCACACTCTTTTTGCCCTCGCCTTCATTCGCTAAGAACTTCGTTCTAAGCTCACTCGGCTCGGGTCGCTCCTGAGGGCGCAAGCGCCCACGTCGCCTGAGAACGGTTTCGCCCTGTCCGCCGGACTTCATCAGTCCGCCGTCACGGGCTTCACACTCTTTTTGCCCTCGCCTTCATTCGCTAAGAACTTCGTTCTAAGCTCACTCGGCTCGGGTTATTAAAATGGGATTTCGTCTTCATCAATTAAATCTTGTGCAATTTCATCTTGGTTAAACGAAACTATGTTTTCACTTTCCCCTATTTGAGCGCTCGATTGCGCTATGGGATTGGTTGCGGCATTTGAAGAACCGCTTATTTTTTCAACTGTATTTGCATTGATTTCAAAGATTTTTTTATCTTTACCGTTTGGAAGTTTGTATGTATTTGCCTGCAGTCTTCCTTCAACAGCAACAGAATCACCTGCTTGTACGGTTGATGATATAACATCTGCCAAATTTCCGAATGCAACAACTCTTAGAAGTGTTTCATTATTAGTATCTATATTGATTGTAAAACCGGCAATTGCCATATCATTTTGTGTAAATCTTTTTTCGGGAGCTTTTACAACAACACCCGTAACAAAAGCGCGAGCTAAAGTCATTATGCTATTTCCTTAGTTGTAAACATTGTACGAATAATTGAATCATTTAATTTGATTTGTCTTTTTAATTCGGAAATTTTTTCAGCAGGAACAGATACCACTTGGTTTACCATAAAACCATCGGTGAAACCTGCAACTTCATAAGCTAATTTCTTTCTGCCCATTTTATCGCAGTTATCAACAGCACCGCCTAAAGAATTAATAATTTCTTCAACGCGTGCTACAACTTTATCAGCTTCATCATTATCTAAATTAGGCTTAATTATTGTAAATAAGTCGTATTTTTTCATTTTATCTCCTTTGAATTTGTAGTTATACAAAGGATACTAGCACAAACATATTGTATTAACAAGAATTTTTATTAAGAAATCTTAATATTTATATCAGAAAATTCCCTTCAAAAACGCATTTTGCGTCGCCCTGCATATATACATGGTTATCTTTTCTGTAATCAATATTTAAAATTCCGCCCGGAAGCACGACATCACAAATATTATTAATGAGCATTTTTTTAACTCCCGCAACTACACTTGCACAAGCACCTGTACCGCAGGCAAGCGTTATTCCGCACCCGCGCTCCCAAACATTCATTTTAATTCTGTTTGAAGAAATTATATTGACGAATTCGACATTCGTTTTTTGCGGAAAAATAGGATCTTCTTCAATTGATTTACCAAATGCACGCGCTTGGATTTCAGAATCTTCCATACAATAAATTACACAATGCGGATTTCCCATTGAAACAGCAGTGGCATCAAAACCTTGGACAATAAAATGATGTGAATCATCAACATTAACAGGTATTAATGAAGGTTCTAAAATAGGTTCGCCCATATCAACCAAAACATTACCGTTTTCCAAAATTTCAGGAGTAACAATACCTCTTAGAGTTTCAACAGAGAATTTATCTTTATCTATGAATCCGTGTTTTCTTGCAAATTTTGCAAAACAGCGTATGCCATTTCCACACATTTGTGCAACCGTGCCGTCTGAATTAAAAAATTTCCAAGAAATATCGGCATTATCCGACTTTGTAGGACAGAAAAGGCCGTCTGCGCCCACGCCAAAATTCCTATCACACATTTTTATTGCAAGATCGGAAGTTGCAATGTCATCAAACAGTATTATAAAGTCATTTCCAAGACCCTGCCATTTTTCAAATTTTATAGCCATATCAACCTTTGTTATACTCCATAAATATTTCTTTTATAAATTCCGCCCCTTTTTTCAGGCTTTCGATTTCAACTCTTTCATTTTCCGAATGCATTGAGAAAATATTTGCAACACCGACTAAAACAGGTTTAAATTTTATATTTTGAGAATTTGTTTTGTTTGCATAAATATGGGTTTCAGCACCCGCATGAAAGGGTTGAACCTTAACATCTATACCGAGTTTTTTGCCTGCAATACGCGCGATTTCAGCCATTTTTTGGTTAGGCGATTTTTCAAAAGGAAGCATGTGGATTTTAACATTTAGCTCGGCATGTGCCAATTCTTTATATTTTTTATTAAACTTTTCTATTTGCTTATTAAATTTTTGAATTAGTTTTTCTTCCTGTTTTTTATCAGAACTCCTCAAAGACCAATGAGCATAAGCCTTTGTATTGATAATATTATCGGCATTCAAAGAAATTAACTCACGCGAATAAGGTTTTTTGTGATTTTCAAGCTCTAAAAATCTTTCCAAACCAATATCTGTAGCACCGGCAACAATTGAACCCAGATTGCAAGATGTTATCGTAAAACCATTCTCCGTTTTAAAAACACCGTTTGGAAGTTCGGACACTAAATCTGCAATTAATTTTGCAGCATTATATCTTTTCTTATCCTGAATATCATTACCTGAATGCCCGCCTAAGAGCGTTGTAACCTCTAAATCGAGCTTGGTATAACCGGCACCTGCTATTTCAAAATTACCCAGCATATCGCTATCTAATACCAAAACGTTTTCGCTGTCTAATTTTTGAAAATCAACATGGTTAATTCCTGTCATATTTGTTTCTTCATCACGGGTAAAAACAATTTCAAGACCACCATGTTTAATATCAGGGTTTTTTGCAAGAAATATTGCCAAATTTAAAGCCGAGGCAACTCCCGCCTTATCATCAGCACCAAGAGTTCTTGTTTTATCAGTTTCCATAAAACCATTGTTATACTTTACATTAACAGGGGAAGAATTACCTACAACATCCATGTGGCTTGATAAAAGCAAGGGGGGTTTATTTTGCGTATTTGCGGGAATTTTTATTATAACATTTTGATAATCGTCATAATAAGCATTAATTCCATTATTATAAGTGTATTCTAAAATTTTTTGCGAAACATTATATTCACCCAAAGAAGGAGAGGGAATTTTAACCAAATCTTCAAAAATACTAATAACATCCATATTATTTTCCTTATTTAAACATTTTTACAACATCTATTGCGCCTTCTAAAACTTCGCACGCTTTAATTTGTGCCTTTTTAGAACCTTCATGGATTATATCATCAACAAGTTTTATGTTATTTTCAAGTTCAATTCTTTTATCACGCATTGGTTTTAAGGTTTCATTCACTTTTGCGGCAAGACGTTTTTTGCATTCCATACAGCCGATAGAAGCGGATTTGCAACCTTCGCAGATTTCGGAAACTTCATTTTCACTGCCAAAAATTTTCCAATAGTCAAAAATAACTTCGCAATTCAAAGGATTACCCTTATCGTCTTTCTTGATTCTATTTCTGTCGGTAATGCCTGTTTTTATTTTCTTTTCGGTTATTTCCTCGTTATCGGATATTTTTATATCATTATTAAAAGATTTACCCATTTTATTACCGTCAAGACCTTTTAGTAAAGGGATTTTAGTCAGCTTCGGCTGGGGTTCTATAAAATATTCACAGTTATAGGTATTATTGAATTTTCGTGCAATGTCACGCGACAGTTCAACGTGCGCCACTTGGTCAATTCCGACAGGAACTAAATGCGCGTTAAACGTTAAAATATCCGCAGTCATTAGCACAGGATAACCAAAAAGCCCATAAGAAAGATTGGACATATTTTCGCGTTTAGCGTCCATAATTTTAGCCAAATCTTTTAATGTAGGGTCGCGCTCAACCCAATTTTGCGGAGTAATCATTGACAGATAAATATGTAATTGTGCGGTTTCGGGCACTAAAGATTGCAGATACAGCGTTGATTTTTCAGGGTCTAAGCCCGCACAAAGCCAGTCGAGCATAACATTTCTGACATTATCAACCATATCAGAGGTTTGGTTATACTTAGTTGTCAGGGCATGCCAATCCGCAATTGAAAAATAGCATTCATACTCATCTTGAAGATTAACCCAATTTTGCAAAACTCCGAAATAATGCCCCAAATGCAGTTTTCCCGTCGGGCGCATTCCCGACATAATTCTTTGTTTAGCCATTTGTTAACTCCTCTAATAAATTCAGCGCGTCTTGGTAATCATCATATATCATCAAAGCCTGACGCGTATGTTCAAGCGCTTCTTTATCCCGAGAAAGCGCATGTTCGCATTTTGCCAGATTAATCAAAAGAATGTGATTTTTTGGATAATTTAAAACAAGTTTATAAAAAATCCCCGCCGCTTTTTCGTAATCTTTTAATTCCAAATAGCAAATCCCAAGCATATTCATTGTTTCGTCATCTTGTGTTTTTTCAATTATATCTTGCAAAAGTTCTTTTGCCGTGTCATATTTTTGCATTTGAAAATATAGTTTAGCAATGTGCGACTTAGCCAAGAAATTCTCAGGTTCCAATTTAAGTGCCTTTTGCAAAGTTTCGCGCGCAGCCTCTAAATCGCGCTCCAGCATATAAACATAACCAAGATAAGCTAAGCAGTTCGCATCTTCACTGTCAAGGCTCAAAGCCTTCAAAAACGAAACTTTTGCTTTTTCGGGATTACTTAACATCATGTAAGACACACCAAGCGAATAGTGAAATTCCGCAACATCATCTTCAATTCTTATTGCGGCAAGCATTTCATCAACCGCCCAGTCGTAACAATTCATTTTCAAATATAAAACACCTAAATCTTTATGCGCATAAGGGTTTTCAGGTTCTAAAATAATACATTTTTTAAACATTTCTTTGGCATTATCAAAATCGCCAAGTTCAACAAAGTTAAATGCAAGGTTATAATAAACCTCAACATCAATCTTTCCGCGGTTTAAAAGGGTTGTAAACACATCATTCGATTCTTCATTGCGCCCTAATTTTCTTAGGTAAGTACCCTTTTTCTTTGTTAAAACTATATTTTTCTCATCCAAATCCAAAAGCATTTGAACATTTTCAAGCGCACGCTCATACTCTCCCAATTCTTCCAGAGCTTCCGAATAAGAATATCTGTAATCAACATTGTTAGGATAAGCCGCAACGAGGTTTTGATAAAGGTTTGAAGCCAACATTGCGTCCCCTGACTTCAAAGCGCAAAATGCAAGGCTTGAAAGCATTGATATGCTTGGGTCATACCTGTAAGCATTTTGAAAATAAACAAGTGCTTCTTTATATTCCTGTTTAACCTGATGACAAATCCCCAAATTATAAGCCGTTAAAGGGTTTTCAGAGTCTTTTTCGTATGCTTTTTCTAAAATATCCTGCGCACAATCATAATCCTGAATGTTCATATAACAGGTAGCAAGACTGTTTATAATCGGCATGTGCTCCGGCTCAAGCTCAAGCGCCGTTTTTAAATATTTAATAGCATTTTCATAATCTTTTTTGAGCATGTAAGAAGTTGCACAAATGTAATTCAGCGAATAATTCGGCTCAATTTTGGGGTTATTTAGGGCGCTCAGGGTAACTTCAATTGATGAATCCAACTGCCCCATTTCAACATACATCATAGCAAGACTCTTATAAGCATCAACATATTCACTTCTAAGGGCAATCACATCCCTAAAAAGGCCTGCAGCTTCTTGTTTATCGGTAGCCGAAAGACAACATGCGTAGTAGTAAACGGTTGTAGCGTCTTTATTATCAAGCTCATAAGCATGCTTAAAGGCATTTAACGCTTCTTGATTGTTGTTAAGATTAACTTCGCAAAGCCCGAGGTTTTTGTAGCTTTCCGCTTTGTCAGGCTCAAGCTCAATCGCATGCAATAAAAGCTCCTTTGCGCCTTTAAAATCTTCTTTGTTAATCAGCTCCAGCGCGTCAAGAATTATGTCATTCGTCTTATTCATAGCAATATTATACAGGAAAAATAAAAAGAAGTTAATTGTATGATTTAAAGCCACTAAGATTACTTTGTTGTCTTAGTGCCTTTATCCCCTACACTTTTATAAAAAAAGGGAGCTATTTCTAGCTCCCATACCAAAACACAAAATAAAAAATTATTCTTCATTAATTACACTTAAGGTAATAACCGTAGTTATTAACCTTAGTAGCGCCTATGCAATCAGGAAGCAAGGTACTGCTTGCTGTTGTAGTCCAAGCGCCATTTTGAGAATTTACTCCTGTTGTTGGGCTTGTTGTATATGTAACATATGCAGAACCATTGAGGTAATAACCGTATGTATTAACCTTA
>JAFVFO010000019.1 GCA_017475485.1 Candidatus Gastranaerophilales bacterium
CCTGGTTTGTAGGTAAAAAAGATCTTGGTTTTGATTTTCTCTTAATTTAAAATATGTTATAATTCATATGCAAATTTTAACTTTCTTGTTGACGTTTTGATTTTCTCTTAATTTAAAATATGTTATAATTAAAATATTTATATGACATTCAACACCAAGTTTTGATTTTCTCTTAATTTAAAATATGTTATAATAAACTGATTACAAAGGCGAAAGAAAACTCGGTTTTGATTTTCTCTTAATTTAAAATATGTTATAATAGGATATACAAAGTTAAATAAATAATATATAATAATAAAGCAATATATTTTAAGTTAAGAGACCAATCATAATTGACAAGAGAATAGTTAGCTCCTCTGCATTTAAGTACGAATTGATTCATTCTCTAAACCTTTAAAACTTAATACACATGATAATTATACAGCAAATTTACCAAAAAGTCATTTGTTGTTCTTTGTGTTCGCCGGTTTTTTTCTTATACCTTGATTTCAAATAATTATTTTTTTCAATGCAAACAGATTGCCCCCATTGTTTATCTGTAATAAAAAATGCAGAAATTACTCCTGTTTCGGGTGCGATGAGTTTTAGATTTTTAATATGTTGTTCAACTCGGTCATAAGTTACACAAGAGCGAATATATATCGAATTTTGCAACATAAAATAGCCTTGGTTTAACAAGTCTTTTCTAAATCTGTTAGCTTGCCTGGTTTGTTCTTTTTCAACAACAGGCAAATCAAAACAAACAATCAACCAGCCCATACGATATTTACTCTTCATTTTCTCTGTTTTCTTGTGTATCTTTTAGTAATTTTTGTTCTTTGAGCGAGGGTAAAAATATTTTCTCGCAATCGAAATCGCAATATGTTTTTGCGATTTTTTCAATATAGATATCGATAGAATCCACTATTTTATAACTATAGTTATTAATATTAATCCTATAATTTTTAATACAATTTGAGAAATACTTAAACCACAACTTTGTATTTTCAAAATCAAAATCTTCTTCATATTCTTTTGAAAAAATATAAAAATAATAATCTGCAAACGGCCTGTATGGCTCCATTAAATCATAAACCAAAGGGGTGCTTTTATAATTAGAGCTATGGTGTAAACCAAGAGTCGGAATTAAGCCATGGATTAAAATTGAACGGTAAATTAAGCTGTTTAAAATGGCATAGGCATAATTAAGACAAATGTTTTCAAAATTCTGCGCATTTTGATGTTCTCTTGTCATTGGTTTCCCGAGTTCGATAAAATAATTTTGCCAATATTGACGGGCAATATTGGCTTCGTTCATTAACGGTTTATTAATTAATTTTAAAAGATTATTTTCCTTGTTGCCAATTAAATCAAGACATTCGTATTGATTTAAAACTTTTCTTTTTAAAATTAAATTCCATAATTTTCGCTCAAATTCTTCATTTCTCGTAATTTGATTATAAAAAACTTTTGGCTTTATTATTCTGTCTAAAGGAATTGAAAAGCCGACAGGTGTATAAGAATTATTACAATGTAAAATGACAACGTTATTTTCTAACAGCTTTGCAAGTGCATTATTTGTAAAAACTATTCCAAAAGTTGCAACAACAATAGATTTAACATCTGCCAAAGGAATTATATTTGTTTGATTATCCTTATAATCGCACATTAATAACCCTTTATTTACGGAAATTTTACAATTTGGTGTTGTTAAATGGAGAATGTGATAACTCATAATCTCCATGTAATTTTTTTATTTTAAAAGTCAACATGTGCTTTATGAAATTTTGCTTCTGCAAGATTTTTAGCACTTGTTAAAATTTCTATGCCGTTATTACTTTCAAGTTTTACTTTGCCATCACTCATTATTGTTCTAACTTTATAAATCCCCTTGGGATAAGTATTTTTACCGCCTTTAAAATCATTTGAAACTTGAACCAAACAACCGGATGAAAAAATTTGGCCTTTATTGTACAATTTATAACCCATTTCCGCTAATTTATTTTTTACTTCTTGAGTTTTTATATTTGCATAAATCGGCATAACCTTTACATTATTTTTATTATCAAAATATAAAATTTGCCCTTTGTGCGCTTTAGAGTGTTTGAATTGATGAATTGTACCTTTAGAACCAAAATCAACAAATTCACCCATTCTTTCTCTGCCATTTGAATCTTTCTCAAATTTACCTTCTGATTCAATAAGCATAACTTTTTTAACTTTAGTTTTTTTCAAAGGATGATAATAATTGGAAAGGTAATTTTCCCAAGTCTTTTTATCGGGATTTTGGGCCATTTTTTCAAGCAAATCATTTTTGATAGCGTTATCAATGATAGATTTTATTTTAGAATCCTTCATTTCAATTCTGGTAATATCTGTTCTGTTTGTAATATATTCCTTATCGCCATAGGTTCTTTTGCCATAAATTGTTTCAAGAGGTCTTACCGTTTGTTTTTGAACTTTTTTATGAGCATAGGGCATGGGCATTATTTCATTGATTACTTTTTTAATTTGTTCAATAGGAAAATCTTTTATTTCATCACAGTCTTTTTCTTTATTATATTTATATTCACGCGAATAACTTATACAAATAGCATCAAGCGCATGGTGCTTATCATTTTCTCTGTTTTTCTTTTCATCATCACCAAGCAGAGAATTAAGATGATATTGTCTTCTGATTTTTGAAGTAGATGAACCGTTATTTACAAAAATATGTCTGTTTTCATCTTTCACGCCTAAACCCCAGCCGAAAATAACCGCTGTTATTTGTTGCGCAAGGCGCGATATATGACCAGTTTCAGCCAATCCGTTATAGCTTCCAATCAGTTCAATACATTTTTCTTTTGGACTTGTTAAAAGTTCAAATTTTTTATTACCTAAAGTTGTTTTAATTTTATTCAATCTATCAACATAATCAACCCAGATATTTTCATCTTTAGATAGCCATTCAAAAGGACATCTACCGGCTTTTTGCTGATTATATTCCCTGAAACATAAAACTTTGTTTGAAAGTTCATCGTTTCCGCCATAGGTTCTCGGAAAAATATGGTCTATTTCACAAGCGTCAAAATTTGTAATTTCAATAGGTTTTCCGCTATAAATACATTTTCCGCCTTGCATTTTTAACAGTTTTAGCTTTAAGAAATTTTCTTTATTTTTAGCATTTACGCTTTCAAGCTCTTTTTTTATGACTTCATTATCTTTTTCATTTTTCTTAATCATATCTTCGTAACTTTTAGCGCGTTTTTTGCCTTCAAGCGAATCTTGCCTTACGAATTCAAAAATTACATCATCAGCTACGCCATATTCTTTAACAAGTTTGAAAATTAAATCTCTAAAAAGTTGTAGTCTGTTTTTAACAATAGAATTTGTAACATTTGACAAAATTATATCTGTTTTAATTCTTAAATCAGTAAAGTCTTGAGAATTTTCATCTCTATTGTCTGAAACATAAAGATTTTCCCAAGTTCCCGCTTTTAATAGCATTTGTTCAATTTCTTGCTTTGTAATCGGGTTTTGGGTATTCGGATTATCAATAAATTCGGATACATCAATGTCTAATGGATTTTGGCCCGATAAAATTATTTTTTTCATAATTTCGCATGCACGTCTGCAAAAAGAAGACCTTCCTGAAATATTGATTTTCATAGGCTCAATTTTATCTAAAATTTTAATACCTAAAAGTTTTTCAATTTCAGGCTTTGTAATTGTTGTATCTAATTTCCCTTCTTTTGATTTAATTTTTTCAAGCCAATTATTATAAATTAAATTAATATCTTCAAAGTTTAATTTGCATTTTTCACCATAAATATTGGTAAAGCGAAGATTTTTCAACTTCATCAACATACAAAATGTTGCATTCTCAAAAGTATCAGCCTTGCATACATTTCTTTTTGGCAGTAATTTGCATTTTGATATAATTCTATTTTCAAATCTCGGTATTTTTTGCCCTAAAACTCCTGTCCAGTCTTCTTTTCTGCCCATAAATTTTCTTAAATCCGGATTAACCAAAGAACCATACTGCTCCCTATAATCACCCCACAAGAATTCTTCCGTAGTTATTTTGGATAATTGAGGAATTTGCTTTTTGGCATTTTCCCATAACCGGCTAAGTTCTTTTATAATAAGGTTTCTGGGTGCAACATAATCAGTTGAACGCACTTTCGTGTTGTTTTCTATAGGAATTGCTCTTTTGAATTCTTCGGGCATTTTTTCATCCCACAAGCCAAGCCTTAATGCGTCGTAATAACAAGGGTATTTATATATTTCATTTTGAATTATATCGGTATCGTTTTCTTTTGTATATTTTTCTAAAAGTTCAATATTTTTCTTATCATCATCAGAATTATTTGCCCATTTAACATTTGGGTCATATCCGCGTCTTTGAATTGCATTATACAGCGCTTTGTATATTTGCCAATGTTTCAAGGTTTTATTTTGTAAAAGTGCTATTCTTAGAAGACATGAAGTGTAGATTTCATTTTCATTTTTTGAAGGAAATTCCTTCTTAAACCTTTCGTCATCTTTAGTTAGAATTTCAAGTCCTGCTTTTATCCAAAGATTATTAAAAAATTCTTCCCTTGCCTTATGGGCATCAAGCGTTTTTTTTATTCTTCTTCTATCTCTTTGGCTTGCAATTTCGCCATAATCTTTGTCTAAAATTATTGAATTTGCGCATTTTATTTCGTTATCTTCTCTAACACAATAACCAATGCTTGCTTTCCCCAAGTCAAATGCAAAAATTCTTTTTTTCATAATACCCCCATGACGAATATTATACCTTATTTGACGGTTTTAAGCAAAATTATAGTGTTTTAAATAATGCTTAATCTGGCTTTGTAATTTATTTGGCTTGCTCTAAAATCAAAGTTCTAAAGAACTTGATTTTATACGCAATCTGCGCATATTTCATTTCTAATGCTCGTTTCACTCGCAAAGAACTGAAATATCGCGACGGTCGCTCGTTCTCGACCTGTTTCGCTATAATTAAAAAGAGCCACCGAAGTGACTCTCTTTAATTAGCGGGCGACGAGGCTTTTCTTTGATTTTGACAACTCGAAAATTTAGCATTCCATTTCGTTTTGCTAAAGCAAAACTTCATTCCATAAATTTTCTCAAACAGACGGGCTCACGACGTCCTTCGGACTGTTCCGCCCTAGTTGGGGTTTATTTGGGACATTTAAATTGTAATTAATTAGCCTGTGTTAGCCAACACGTTTTAGGTTTTAGCGGTTTTATACGAATTGACTGTAATTTAGAGAAACTGATCTTTTTGTCCACTTTCTGTCACGAAAAAATCCG
>JAFVFO010000020.1 GCA_017475485.1 Candidatus Gastranaerophilales bacterium
ACTTTGGCCTTTTTAGCATTCAGGTACGGTTTCAAAATACCCCACCAAGCTCCTCGCTTGCTGTGGTATTTTTCACACACCTTATGCATGAATACTAAAAAGGCTCAAAGTTAACAAAAACTTTGGCCTTTTTAGCATTCATGCGAGCAATTTTGTTTCCTGCCTAATCAGCAGGTGGGTGAGCGCCGGGGTGCATCCATTTCCTTTTTAAGCCCTGAAACTTTCGTTTCCCGGGAAGGTTTACTTCAAACACCTAGCATTGCCGAGCCGCGATACTTGGGCTTACGCTTACTCTCCCGGTTAAATAAAATGTAGGAACAAAATTGTAAACCCGCACGAAGCTAATATTATTATAACATATTTTGTGGTAGAATGTATATCGAAGGAGAGAAAAATGAAAAAATTTTTATTAGTGACGGTATTAATTCTTGGAGTAATATTTATAACAAGTGCAAAGATAGGAGCAAGTATGAATCAAAATTATACGCAAGTTAGCGCAAAACACATTTTGGTATCTTCCGAAAAAGAAGCCAAAGATTTAAAAGTTAAAATTGATAATTCGGAAATTAGCTTTGAAGACGCTGCAAAAGAGTATTCAAGCTGTCCTTCGGGAAAGCAAGGCGGCGATCTTGGTTATTTTCCAAAAGGAGTTATGGTAAAACCTTTTGAAGACGCTGCGTTTTCTGCTGAAGTAAATAAAGTTACAGACCCCGTTCAAACTCAGTTTGGCTGGCATTTAATTAAAGTAACGGATAGAAAATAATAAAATCGGATGAATAAACATGATAGATTTCAAATCAACGCTAAGAATTGCGCTTAATTCTCTTAAGGTAAATAAAATGCGCTCTGCATTGACTTCTTTGGGGATTATTATCGGTGTTGCGGCAGTTATTATCATGCTTGCAATAGGTTCTGGCGCAAATAAACAGGTGCAGGAAAATATGGAATCAATGGGGTCTAACCTTTTGACCATACGTTCCGCAACTGCAAAATCAGGCGGGATTTCAATGGGCATAGGTTCAAAACCTACTTTAAGCCTTAAAGACGCGGAAGCTATCAAAAAACAGGCGCGCGGAGTTGACGCTGTTGCGCCTGTTTTAAATTCATCAAAACAAGTAATGTATGGAAACCAAAACTGGTCAACTTCAATTTATGGCATTACAACACCATATCTATATGTAAAAAATTATGAAATTGAATCAGGAAGGGCATTTAATTTTGAAGATGACAGAAATGCCGCAAAAGTTGCTATAATAGGCACAACGGTTGAGCGCGAATTATTTGGCGATATTAATTCAATAGATAAAACAATTAGAATAGGAAATGTTCCCTTTAAGGTAATCGGAACTTTGAAATCAAAAGGGCAAATGGGCCCGATGGATCAAGATGATTTGATTTTTATACCTATAACAACAGCTCAAAGAAAAGTATTCGGAACGGATTTTCCGGGTTCTGTCAGCCAAATTCTTGTAAAAGCGCTTTCTTTAGAAGATACGACAATAGCGCAAAACGACATACAAGAAATTTTAAGAAGACGCCATAATCTTTCTAAAACTCAGGAAGATGATTTTGACATTAGAAATAGTGCGGAATTTCAGGAAAAAATGAAATCAACCGTTCAAACATTTGCAATATTATTAGCTTCCATTGCTTCCGTATCTTTAGTTGTAGGCGGTATCGGCATTATGAATATCATGCTTGTATCTGTAACGGAACGTACAAAAGAAATAGGTATTCGTATGGCAATAGGAGCAAGAGCACAGGATATAAGAATGCAATTTTTAATTGAAGCCCTTGTTTTATCCCTTATCGGCGGTCTTATAGGGGTTGTAATCGGTATTGTGATTGCAGTTCTTGTCGGAGCGATTTTTGCAACAAAAATTGTTATCTCAATTTCTCCGATACTGTTATCATTTGGTTTTTCAGGTCTTGTTGGTATTGGGTTTGGATATTACCCTGCTTATAAAGCGTCATTATTAAATCCGATTGACGCTTTGCGATATGAATAATTAACAACCTATTGATAAACCGGCACAAAGGTTAATATTTTGCCCTGTTAAGCCTTTTGCGCTATCTGATATTAAATATTTACATAAATGCGCAATTTCATTTGGTTCTATAAAGCGTCTTTGCGGTGTTACATCAAGTACTTCCTGCTTTTCATCAGAAGTTAAAATATCGCATAAGGGTGTATTTACCCAGCCGGGGTTTATTTGATTAACCGTAATATTATTTTGGGCGGTTTCTAAGGCAAGTGCTCTTGTCAAACCTGATAGGGCAGATTTTGTAGCTGAATATAATGAGGCATTTGCTTCTCCTACCATGGCGGAAATTGAACCTATATTAATTATTCTGCCCCAATTATTTTTTTTCATATATGGAATTGCAAGACTTGATAATATATACGCGGATTTAAAATTCAAATCAATTAAATAATCAATTTCATCTTGAGTTGTTTTTTCAATCGGATTATAAATATACTGTCCTGCACAATTAATTAAAACATCTATTCTAAAGTTAAAATATTCAATAGCTTTTGAAAAAAACTCTCTGCAATTTTTAGAGTCTGATAAATCGTAAGAAAAATAATTTTTAAGATTTAATTCCCTTCTTGCGCATAAAATGAGATTTTCATTTTCTAAACATTCTTTAATCGCACTGCCGATACCTGATGAAGCACCTGTTATGATAATATTTTTCAATCGTCAAGCCCTTCAATTTTAATGTAGTGTGAGCTTAAAATTTTATCTGAAAATTCTCTTACAACCATATCGCGCTGACTTTCGTTCAAATCTCTTAATGATTCTATTGCAAGATGTATATTGGGATTTTTATCGTACCAGCGTTTAAAATCGCGCGGATTGTAATTGCCTACTTCCTGAATGATTTTGGTATAGTCCCTATCTATCATATCAGAGGCTTTCATAATGATGTCAATTGCTATTTCGCACTGCACTTCAGGATCTAAATCTGCCAATAAGTTCATAAATGCGTTAAGGTATTCGTCTTTTTCGTACCATCTCACAAATCTTTTTTTCATAGGTTTATTATAGCAAAAATTAATTATTTTCAAAAAACATTAAAAATTTTTAAAAAAGTGCTTGCGTCATGCCCTGATATTAAGTATAATCACCTTAAGAGATATAGAAAGGGGTTCTAAAATGAACAAAGAAGAATTAGTACAAGAAATCACAAAAAAAGCTAAAGTTACCCAAAAAGACGCTGCAGAAGTATTAAACAGCTTAGTAGCAACAGTTCAAAAAACTGTAGCTAAAGGTGAAAAAGTTACTTTAGTTGGTTTCGGTACTTTTGAATCAAGAAAAAGAGCTGCCAGAACCGGTAGAAATCCTCAAACAGGTAAAGAAATTAAAATTGTAGCAAAAACAGTTCCGGCATTCTCAGCAGGTAAAAAATTCAAAGAAATGGTTAACAAAAAATAATTATTTCTTAGCGAATATAGATTTAACGCAGTGTATTTATACACTGCGTTTTATTTTACTATATATGTATAATATTTTATTTCGGCTTTGATGATATAATCTTTCTGCAATTGCAAATTGAAATAAGAATAAAGGCATAAAGATTTTAACGAAACATTTCAGCTAACTTTAGAAAGGAGGCGATATGTTAGTTGAAATCACAGCACAAGAGCTAATGCTGTTAATCACACTAGCTCTTGTTATCAAATCCCGTTAATCCGGGTGGTAGAGGGTGTCGCTTCACCCTTTGCCTGTATTCTCATTTTAACTCTTTTTCGGAGTTTTTCAAGATGTATTTTTGCTATGTTTAACAAAATTAAATGTATGCTCTATGATAGATTTTTTTGCCTTTTGTAATCTTTACACCCTTCTTAAGTTGTTCGCGTGTAACTTTATAATCAAAAGAGGCTATCTTTTCTTCATCAAGCGAAACCCCGCCTTGTTGTATAAGCCTTTTTGCTTCGCCTTTTGAAGAACACAATTTTGTTTCAACTAAAATATCAACCAAAGTTATTTCATCTTCTTGTAAATTGATTTTTGTTGAAGGCATATTTTCATCATCCGCGCCTTGAATAAAGATAGCTTTAGCCGTATTTTGCGCAATTTCCGCTTCTTTTGAGCCATGAACGAGAGATGTTAATTCATAGGCAAGAATTTCTTTCGCTTTATTTAATTCAGCACCTTGCCAAGAATCCATTTTATTAATTTCTTCTAAAGGAAGGAAAGTAAGCATTCTGATACATTTTAAGACATCTGCGTCTTCAACATTTCTCCAATATTGGTAAAAATCATATACGGAAGTTTTATTTTTATCAAGCCAAACCGCACCGGATGAGGTTTTGCCCATTTTTTTGCCTTGCGAATTTAATAAAAGCGTAATAGTCATAGAATGAGCATCACGGCCTGTTTTTTTGCGTATTAAATCAGACCCTGCAAGCATATTTGACCATTGGTCATCTCCGCCAAATTGTAAATTGCAGTTATAATGCTCGTTCAAATAATAAAAATCATAAGCCTGCATTATCATATAATTAAATTCTAAGAAACTCAAGCCATGTTCCATGCGTTGTTTGTAGCATTCCGCTCTTAGCATATTATTAACCGAAAAATGCGCCCCGACTTCTCTTAATAATTCAATATAATTTAATTTTAAAAGCCAATCGGCATTATTTACCATAATAGCTTTATTTTCACCAAATTCAATAAATCTTGAAATTTGTTTTTTGAAACATTCAACATTATGATTAATTGTTTCGGTTGTCATCATAGAGCGCATATCAGACCTTCCTGACGGGTCACCGATATGCCCTGTGCCGCCGCCCATTAGTACAATGGGGGTATTTCCCGCTAACTGTAATCTTTTCATTAAACATAAGGCCATAAAATGCCCCACATGCAAAGAGTCTGCTGTTGGGTCAAAACCTATATAAAATTTGGCATTTCCGCCATTGATTAATCTTTTAACTTCATCAACATTTGTAATTTGCGCGATAAGCCCTCGCTGTTGTAGTTCTTCAAAAATTCCCATGGTCTTTCCTTATGTTTATTATTACTTCAATCATAATTTAGACCATGGATTTAATCAAGATTTCATTAATATATTTTGATGTACAAGTTGGTATTTATATTAAAAATTCTTGTTGTATAATAAGGTAAAGTTATAAGGGGATTTTATGAAGAAAAAATTAATTATATCTTTGGCTTTATTACTGTTTTTGAGTGTAAATGCGCAGGAAGTCAGCCAGCAGGATGTTCAAAGATTTTCGTCTTATTATTCTAACGGCATGGAATATTTAAAAAACCAGCAATATAGTTCTGCCATAAGCGAATTCAGAAAAGTTTTAAGATTTTCTCCTTATGATTCAATTGTACAAAGTGCGCTTGCAAATGCGTATTATGCGCGCGGGCAGTATTACAGGCAAACTACAAAAGAAGTTAAAAAGGCAATCACAGATTATAAAAGTGCATATTTCTATGCAAAATTATGGTCAAAACAAGTTCCCGAAGGTGCTTTAAGCCAGCTTGCAAATAATTGCCAAAAAGAAATTGTTGAACTTGAAAAAAGAATTGAACAGGCTCAAAATATAGACTCAAGATTATTAAATGCTAAAATTTTGCGCGCGCAAGGCGAATTAGCGGCTTCAGGATATGACAATTATCAATTATTAAACAGTCGGTATTCTGAAATTTCCCATGAAAATTTAACAAATATTTATAAAAATTTGAATAATATTTCACTTGCAATGGATTATGCAAAAGAAACCCTTGATATTAATCCTAAGAATGCAAAAATGCACTTTACTTACGGTGTAATGCTTGATGAAGCGAAAAATTTTGAAGCAAGTATGGAACAATATAACTTAGCACTTCAATACGGTGATAATAGTCCTGAATTAATGGAAATTCTTGAAAACAAGTGGACTCAAAATATTGTAAATAATCCGACAAATGCTCAAAATTATATAAATCTTGGTGCAATATATCAAAAGCAAGGGCACTATGACGGGGCAAAAAGCCAATATTTAAAGGCAATGCAGTTGGATAATTCCGATGATACCGCTTATTATAACCTTGCTTCTTTATATATTGAACAAAAAAATTACCAAGGAGCTGTGGATACTTATAACAAGCTCTTAATGAGGCATCCTGATAGTATTGAAGTATTAAAATATAAAGCCCAAGCGTTGTATGACGCAAAAAGATATGATGAAGCCTTAAAACAGTATGAAACTATCTTAAGCCTTGACAGTACAGATAAAGAAGCACGTCAAATGTCTGATGATATTATATATAATCGTTTTGAAGGTGATAAATTATTATCTTATCTTGGTACAATTGCCGCTAATAACCCTAAAAACTACGAAGCGCAGTTTAATTATGCTTATGAATTGCATAAAAATAAAAAATATATAACTGCAATTGAATACTATAAAAAAGCCCAAAACATTAATCCTTCTAAGGAAGAAACCTATATAAACTTAGCGCAGATTTATATTGAGCAAAAAGATTATAAAAAGGCAATGGATATTTCGGAGCGCGGGCTTATGTTAATGCCTGAAAACCGTAATTTAAAGGGCTATTTGGCAGACGCAAAAAGTTATACCATGAATTTGGAATTTGATGAAGCCACAAAATTATATGAAGCGGGTAAATATAAAGAAGCTCTGAATAAATATTTGTCGCTTCAAGAAAAAAATAAAGATGTTTATCTTGCAATAGCAGGCTGTTATTGGCAGATGAACGATTTTAAAAATGCAAATAAATACTATCTTGAAATTTTATCTAAAGAACCAAATAATAAAGACGCTCTTGTGAACAGTGCCTATGCTTATTATTCAATGAATGATACCGATAATGCAAAACAAATGGCGCAAAGAGTTCTAGCTCTTGATAAAACAGATAAAGAAGCATTGGAAATTATTTCAAATATTGAACAATCGCAAAATTCGGAAATCTTAAACAACGCAATTGCTCAGTATGAAGCAGGTGATTACAACAATGCGCTAAGTACAGTCGGAAAAATTCTTTCTAAAAAACAAGATGATGAGTGGGGTTTGTATTACAAGGGTTTGATTTTAGATGAAATGAAAAAGGCAAAAGAAGCAGCCTGGATATATAAAACCTTAATTCAAAAACATCCTGATTTCATAAACGCATATTATTCTTTAGCTGTTAATCTTGATAATCAGGAAAATTACAAAGACGCTGTAGCAAATTATGAAAAGTTTATCAGTCTTTCAAAAGAAAAGAATGATATGACAACTTTTGCTTCTTCAAGAGTGACCGAATTAAAAAATTACCTAGGGCAGTTAAATGCCAAAAAATAAGCTGAATATTAATGATATTAAGGTTATTCAAGCACCCTTGGCAGGGATATCGGATATTGTCTTTAGAGGACAGATAAGAAAATATTCCGATAGCTGTCTTATGACAACGGAGATGATTTCATCTGAAATGCTTTGCAATAATCCTAATCCGAGGATAATTCAATTTGAAGAATTTGAATACCCTCTTGCCTTTCAGCTTGTCGGGCATAAGGTTGATAAAATGGTTAAAGCTGCTAAAATTTTAGCACCTTATGCAAGCATGATTGATATAAATTGTGGATGTCCCGTTAAAAAAGTTGTTGTATCGCATGACGGTTCAGCCATGATGAAAACGCCTGAATTGGCTTGTGAAATATTAAGCGCAATTAAAGAGGCTACAGGGCTTATGGTTAGTGCTAAATTTCGCCTCGGTTGGTCGAAAACTCAGGAAAATTATATTGAATTTGCGCAATCGCTTGAAAAGGCAGGGGCCGACTTTGTAACTCTTCATGCAAGAACGCGCGCCGATATGTATCAGGGCAGTGCTGATTGGAATAAAATTAAACTTCTTGTTGATGAATTGAAAATACCTGTTTTTGCAAATGGTGATATTAAAACGCTTGATGACGCTAAAAAATGTCTTGAAATTACTAATGCAAAAGGTGTTTCAATAGGCAGGGGCATTATGGGCGATTTCAGCCTTCCGTATAGAATTGAAAAATATATTAACGAAGGTATAATTTTGCCTGAGCCTGATTTAGTTGAAAAAATTGCAATGCTTCGTGAGCATTTGCGCCTTGAAGTTATAAATATGGGCGAAATAAACGGTGTTAAATTTATGAGAAAATTTTATAATTATTATATTTCAAGCGTGAGAAATGCTTCTAAGTATCGCGCTAAACTTGTTATATTGGAAACGGAAAAAGAAATTAATAAAGTTTTAGATGAAATACTACATATACATTCTCTTGACTGTGTTTAATACTTTGTATTGCGGAATTACGCCCGATATGAAAAAGCGCTACAAAGCGCATATAGAAGGCAAGGGCGCTAAATATACAAAATCTCATAAGCCTAAAGGCATAATGTATGTTGATATTTTAGAAGATAAGTCAAGCGCCCTTAAAGAAGAATATAAAATTAAAAAAACTCTTAGCCGTTTAAAGAAAATGGAATTAATAAACAAAAATAAAGAAAAAACTGAAGAAATTTTAAAAAAACTTGATATGGCAGAATTTTTACAAACATAGATAAAGTTGTCATATCCTAAAATTTAAGTTAGAATTTAATAAAGGGCATAAAAATGAAATCGCCGAAAGAAATAAATTTAGAACAAAAAATACTTGAAAAGTTAAAACATCATCCTAACTGCTTGAAGTTGGCAAATTTTTTATTTGCCGATGAAGAACTGCAGGTTATGCAGGATTATGCAAATAATGTTTCAATAAAACGTCTTGGCTATAATGACCATGGGCCTGTACACATGCGTCAGGTTACAAATAATGCAATTAAAATGCTTAATATTTTGAACCACGCAGGTATTAAAACCTCATTGGAACAAGAAGAAATAGGTACATTTGAAGATAGCATGTGCGCAATTATTCTTGCAGGTTTAACCCATGACCTTGGTATGATGATAGGCAGGGATTCTCATGAACAAATGTCTGTTATTTTATCTCAGCCGATAATTGATAAGGCGTTAAAACATGTGTTCCCTGAAGATATCCAAAAAAGAACCATAATCAAGTCCCTTACGACGGAATCTATTATAGGGCACATGTCAAACAGAAAAATTCATTCCACTGAAGCCGGAATTATTTTAATTGCGGATGGGTGCGATATGACAAAAGGCAGGGCAAGAATTCCTCTTGCGATTAACACTAATCCCAGAGTTGGTGATATTCACAAGTATTCTGCTTCTGCAATAGAACGTGTCGGGATTAAACCCGGCGAAAGAAAGCCTGTTAAGATTGTTATAGAAATGTCTGCCGAAGTAGGATTTTTCCAGATAGAAGAAGTATTATTGACAAAAGTAAATTCATCTCCGGCAAAAGTCTATGTGGAATTGTATGCAGGAGTTACGGGACAAGAATGTAAGTGCTATTTGTAAAATAATTTATCTGTCAATACATATCAAATACGCCAATTCATGTCAAAACACTATAAAAATAAAAGAAAATGTCAACAAAAGATTTAACGAAAGACAATCCGCTAAAGCTGATATTAGCGTTCATGTTGCCTATTTTTGCAGGTAATCTTTTCCAGCTTCTGTATAATTTTACAGACGCCGTTATAGTCGGGCGCGCCCTTGGGGTAGAAGCGTTAGGGGCGGTAGGGGTCACAACTCCTTTAATTTTTATGGTAATCAGCTTTGTTTTTGCAACTACTCAAGGCTTCAGCGTTGTTTTAGCGCAAAAATTCGGTGCGGAGCAATTTGATTTAGTTAAAAAATCTTATGCTTCTTCAATTTTGTTATCGGGAATATTAGCAGTATTTATCACGCTTTTAATATTGCCTAATACCGTTTTATTTTTAAAATTTTTAAATACGCCTTCTGAAATTTTGGATATGGCAAACAGCTACCTATCCATAATTTTTGGCGGGCTTTTTGCAACAATATTTTACAACATGCTCTCTAACACAATAAGGGCGTTAGGAGATTCTAAAACCCCTTTATATTTTTTGATTTTATCTTCTGTTTTAAATATAGTTTTAGATTTGTTATTTGTTGTTAAATTAAATTTTTCCGTAGCGGGCGCTGCTTGGGCTACTGTTGTTTCTCAAATAATATCGGGGGTTTTATGTTTAATATTAATGTGTTTAAAATTCCCTGTTTTAAAACTAAACCTTAACGATTGGAAATTAGATTGGAAATTTTTATATGAACATATAAGAATAGGCATTCCAATGGGAATACAGATTTCCATATTATCTATGGGAAAAATAATATTACAATACGTTTTAAACGGTTTCGGTACAAATGCAATTGCTGCATTTACAACAGGCATGAGGGTTGATCAAATATTTTATCAAATATATTTAGCACTTGGTATAACAATGGCGAATTATACGGCTCAAAACCATGGGGCAGGTAAAATTTCCAGAATTAAAAAGGGTGCTGAAATCAGCATGAGATTGGTTTTATTAATAACAATATTCTCTGTTGTAGTTCTTGGCTTCTTTGCGGATGAAATTGCTTCATTGTTTATGGAAACATCAAATCAGGAAGTTGTTGAACTTGCAGCATTATATTTACACATAATTATGATATTCTTGTTCTTCTTGGGTACATTACTTGTATTCAGAAATATCCTGCAAGGTATCGGCGAAGTGGGTGCACCTTTATTGTCAGGTGTGGTAGAATTAATTGTCAGAGGTGGAGCTGCAATATTTTTAGGTTATTATTTTAACTATACAGGCATTTGTTTTGCAACACCTTTAGCATGGCTTGCAGGGGCGCTGGTGCTATTTGGCGGATATAAATTAAGCCTTAAGAGAAGATTAAAAAAATTAAAAAATAAATAATTATGGCTTCAAAAGAACTTACAAAAGGCAATCCTTTAAAATTAATTATATGCTTTATGATACCCATATTTTCGGGCAATCTGTTTCAGCTTTTTTATAATTTTATAGACGCACTTATTGTAGGCAGGTTTATCGGTATTGACGCATTGGCTTCCGTTGGTGCAAGCGGTGCTTTTGTATTATTTTTAGGCTATAAAATAAGTCTTGCGAAAAATTTTAAAAAATTAAAAAACTAGTTCATTGAAAGTATTTTAATTAGTCAGTATTGACTAATTAGGTGTAAATTTGGTATATAATTAGTCAGTGGTGACTAATTAAGTGTTAATTGGTCAGTATTGACTAATTAGGTGCAAAATAACCGCTTAATTAGTCATAAATGACTAATTAAAGGATAATTATGAAAATTAAAGGAAATGAAAATAACAAGGCAATTTTATTAGAAATCGGGCAAAGAATAAAAGATAACAGAATTGCTCAAGAATCAACCCAGCACGAACTTGCCTTAAAATCAGGTGTTTCAGATAAAACAGTTGCAAGAATTGAAGCAGGTGATAATACAAAAATAGAAAATCTTTTAAACATTTTGCGCTCGCTTGGCTATCTTTCAAATATGGAGCTTTTAATTACCGAACAAAGCATCTCTCTTGAAGCAATGTATAAAAATACAAAAACAAGAAGTCGTGTTTCTAATAAAAAAGAACAAAAACGGGGCTGGGTTTGGGGAGATGAAAAATGATTTTATCAAATGTATATCTTTGGGGTTCAAAAGTTGGAATTATAGCACAAGAAGATGAACATAGCATTCCAAAATTCAGCTATGATAAGGATTTTATTTCAAGCGGTATAGAATTATCCCCTATTGTAATGCCTTTATCAAATAAAATATATTCATTTCCAACCTTAAACAGTAAAACATTCTATTTATTACCCGGTTTAATTGCGGATTCTTTGCCTGACAGATATGGGAATAGATTAATTGAAAGATATCTTATTCAACAAGGCAGAAAAATTGAAGATTTCAGTATAGTTGAAAGATTGCTATATACCGGAAAACGCGCCATGGGTGCGCTTGAATATATGCCTGAAAAACAAATCGGCAAAACAAAAGATTCTTCAATTGATATAGACGCACTTGTAAAACTGGCTTCCGATATTTTATCCGAAAGAGAAAACATTAATATTAAGGTAAAAAATCCCACAATGGAGCAGATTATAAAAGTCGGAACATCTGCAGGCGGTATGAGGGCAAAGGCTGTTGTTGCATGGAATAAAGATACAAATGATATTCGCTCGGGGCAAATTGATAATCTTGAAGGTTATGAATATTGGATAATGAAATTTGACGGTGTTAAGGGAAATGTTGATGACCCTGAAACTGCTTCTTATACAAAAATAGAATATGCTTATTATTTAATGGCGCTGGCATGTAAAATTAATATGAACGAATGCAGGCTTTATGAAGAAAATTCAAGATTTCATTTTATGACAAAAAGATTTGACAGAATTGAAAACGGCCAAAAACTTCACATGCAGACACTTGGTGCAATTGCACACTATGATTATAATCTGGCCGGTGAATACAGCTATGAAGATGCTTTTTGGGTTATGAATAAATTAAATTTAGAGCAAAATGATATTGAACAATTCTATAGGAGAATGGTTTTTAATGTTATTGCAAGAAACCAAGATGACCATGTTAAAAATATTTCATTTTTAATGGACAAAAAAGGCACTTGGACACTTTCTCCCGCTTATGATATGACTTATTCGTATAACCCAATTGGTGTTTGGACAAATAAACATCAGATGTTAATAAATAATAAATCGGAAGATATTTCTATGGATGATTTATTAAAATGTGCAAATTATATGAATATTAGCTCTATAAGGGCAAAAAATATTATAAAAGATGTTAAAGAAGGTGTTTCATCTTGGGAAGAATTTGCAAAAAAGGCCTTTATACCAAAAAAAGAAACAGAAGAAATCAGAAATAATTTTGTTCTTTTGTAAAATAAGCTATAATATTTTTATGAAGAAATTATTTTATATCTTTTTTTTATTAATCTTTTCTTTTGCGCAAGGAATTGAATTAAAAAATGTCGGTATTGCAAAGTATGCAGTTTTAGAGGTTAATCAAGACAGAACACCCTTGAGGGATAATTATAATGAAGACGCTAAAAGATTATCGCATTTGTTTAAAGATACCGTACTTTTTGCTGATAAACAAACCGATAAATATTACAGAGTTGAACTTGAGCCTAAAAAATATGCTTGGATAAATAAAGAATTTGTTGAAGTGCAGGGAATAATTCCTGAAAAAAGATTTGAGGGGATACAAAAATTAATTTTTAAAACAGAGAAAGATAATTATGAATTAAAAATTATAACTCCTCAAAAAAGCGCATATACTTTAACAGAAGATAATGATAACTTAAAATTTAACTTATTTGATAACAGATTTGACCCGATAGAAGCCAAAATAACAAATTTGTCGGGCAGATTTCGTCTTAGTAATAAATTTGAAGATGAACTAAAAATTGATTTTAATAACGATAAAAAATTATTCGGTTACGGAATAAAAGCTACAGAAGAAGGCTATATTTTAAATATTAAACGCCCCCCTAAAATCAATAAAAAAAGACCCTTAAAAGGTATAAAAGTTGTTATTGACCCGGGCCATGGCGGATGTGAAAAGGGAGCTGTAGCATTTGGTTTGGAAGAAAAAAATATTAATCTTCAAATATCAAAAATATTAAGAAAAGAACTTAAAAAAAGAGGTGCAAAGGTTTATATGACGCGCAAAAAAGATAAACAAGTTCCTCTTTATTCAAGAGTTGATTTTGCATTAGAAAAAAATGCGGATATTTTGTTGAGTATTCATCAAAATTCGCTTCCAAACCCAAAAGACGTTAATAAAAAGCATGGTGTCGGAACATATTATTATCATAATCAATCAAAACCCCTTGCGGCTTCAATACAAAAAAGACTGTTAGAAGCGACAGGTTTTATGGATGATAAGGTGAATAACCGTTCTTTTGCCTTAACTCGTCCCAGCGAGCAATTAAGCGTTTTAATTGAATGCGGTTATTTGATTTATAAGCCCGAAGCGGATAAATTAATTGATAAAAAATTTCAAAAAATGATTGCTCAAGCAATTGTAAAGGGTTGCGAAGATTGCCTTAGAGAAAATTATTAATTAAAAAAGCTAAATAAACCGCAGTTATTAAATAACTGCGGGGTTTGTGCTTTGGTATGAGGGCTATATGCGCCCCCTTAATCACATAAATCTTTCAAAGATTTTATCAATATTTTTTAAATATTTTTCCTGATTGAAGCAATCTTTTATTTCTTCTTCATTTAGGTGTTTTTTCATATTTTCTCTAAAGTCACCATTATTATTAAATGCCTCAAGTGCTTCTTTTTGAACAATTTTATAGGCTTCTTCGCGTGTCATATTATGGTCTAATAATTTTAAAAGACAGCTTTGAGAATATATAATACCGCCATATTTATCGGCATTTTTTAACATATTTTCTTCTTTAATAACAAGATTTTTTATAACGTTTAAAAATCTGTTCAGCATATAATCGATTAAAATTGTTGAATCGGGGAAAATTATACGCTCAACTGATGAATGAGATATATCTCTTTCATGCCAAAGAGCAATATCTTCCATGGCACTTATTGAATTGGCCCTTAAAATGCGTGCTAATCCCGATAAATTTTCGCTTGAAATCGGGTTTTTCTTATGAGGCATGGCGGATGAGCCTTTTTGTCCCGAGGCAAAACCTTCTTCAACTTCTGCAACTTCAAAACGCTGTAAGTGTCTGATTTCTATAGAAAAATTTTCTATTACACTGCCGATTAATGCAATTGCACAGATATATGCTGCGTGTCTGTCGCGTGCAATGATTTGGGTTGATATTTTTGCAGGGACTAATCCTAAAATTTCACAAGTTTTTTCTTCCACTAAAGGGTCGATATTTGAATATGTACCGCATGGGCCTGAAATTTGACCTGCTAAAATGTCATTTAGTGCATAATTAAACCTTCTTTGGGCACGATTTAACATATCAAGCAAATTTAATAACTTAAATCCGAATGTTATAACCTCAGCGCCCATACCGTGCGAACGGCCTAAACACACTGTATTTTTGTGTTTTATTGCAAGTTCTTTTACTTCTTTAATCAGTTTATCAAGGTCATTATTGATGATTTTAGAAGCGTCTTTAATTTGAAGTGCAAATGCTGTATCTATAACATCAGAGCTTGTCAGGCCTTTATGGATGTATGGAGAATATTTTTTGCCTACATTTTCATTAACATTTTCCAAAAATGCAATTACATCATGGCGCACTGTGCGCTCAATTTCATCAATTCTTTTAACATCAAATTTGGCCGTATTTTTTATATTTTCATAAACTTCAGGTGCAAAATTTCCTAATTCCACCTGAGCTTTAACTACCGCTAATTCTACATCCAGATAGTATGAAAATTTCGACTTTAATTCCCAAATATCTGCAATTTCTTTTCTTGAATATCTGCTAATCATATTTGAATTATAGCATAATTACGAGCTTGCGTTCAAAATTTTCATCAAGGGGTAATTCGTATGGAATAGTTTGAAATTCTACATTTTTATATTTCTTTTTGAATTCATCTATTTCATTTTGTACGGTTTTTGATTTATAAATTAAAAACCGCCCCCCTTTTTTTAAATGTTTTTTTGAAAGTTCATAAATATCGCTGATTTTGCCTACTGCTCTTGAAACAATTAAATCTGCATTAAGAGGCTCAACATCTTCAATTCTTGAATAAAGTACTTCAAGATTATCCAGTTTTAAACTTTCTTTAATTTCTTTTATAAAATTAATTTTTTTAATTCTTGAATCATTTGCAATAATTTTTTTATCTCTAAAGCAAATTGCAAGTATTACCCCCGGAAAACCGCCCCCTGTACCGATATCCAAAATATTTTTATGATTTTTAAAATCTTCCCATAAATTAATCGCCAAAGAATCATAAACATGTTTTTCAAAAAGCACTTTAGTATCGTTTTTACTCATTAAATTTGTATGAGAATTGTAATTTAAAAATAATTCTTCCCACTTTAACAGGTCTTTTTGAATTTCAAAAGGAAGATTGATGTTTAGGTTTTTTAAAATTTCAAAATCCGTCATTGCTGAAATTTACCTGCTATTACGTTGAAATTAACGCTGTTTAATCTCATTTTAATATCTTGAATGCGCGAATTAATTCTTGCTATATTTTCATCTTTTGAATTAGAACCAAGTGCTTTTTTGGCATTAAAGAAGCTGGTAAGCGCACGCTCATCTTCGCCTCTGTCGTAGTAAAATTCACCTGCTTCAAAATAAACAAGAGCAATTTTAAATGAATCATTGAGCTTTTTAGCGCTGTCAAGCGCCTGCTTGTAGTATCCTGTAGTATTTTTTGAATCAATGCGCGCATATAATCTTGCAAGTTCTTTTTGAGAATAATACATATTTTCTAAATCATTATTTTCACTGTCATATAGCAGCGCTAACTTTAGAAACTCGCTTGCTTCCTGATATTTAGATTGCTCCATATAAATTGAAGCTAAATTTGTTAAAGATATTGAATAGTAAGGATTTTCCGAATGTTCAGAGCTGATTGTGTAGTTTTTCTTGTAATATTTAACCGCATTTTCTATATCGCCTGCTTCATCATACAAAATTGCAAGCCTGTAATAACTTTTAGAAGTTAATTCCTTGTTTTGTCCTAAAGATAAAGAAAGAGCATTTTCATAATGCTTTGAAGCATTTTCAATATTACCTTGAGCTTCTTCAATTTCTCCGAGCTCAATGCTTGCAATTGCTCTGTATTTATCTGAATATGCTTCGTTAGCTATAATTATCCTGAATTCTTCTTTTGCTATATCTGTTTTGTAGAGTTTTTTATTTAACTGTGCAATTAAACATTTTATTTCACATTCGCGTGAATCGCCCGTAGATATGGCGCAGTTAAGCGCATCTTTAAAATATTTTTGTGCAAATGATGATTCATTTAAGGCATCATAATTTTTTGCAATTAAAATGGATAATTCAATTTTAAATTCATCATCAAAATCAAGTGCCAATGCTTTTATAAGTTGTTCATTTGCTTCTTTATAGTGATATTTTTTTGATAATTCTCTTGCCTGATTAATTAATTCAACAATGGCGCTTCTGTTTTTTTCTTTGTTTTCATCTTTTTTTGTATTTTGCAATATTTTTAAAGAAAAATTTTCTTTTTCCTGCTTTATGATTTTATCTTTTCTTTCTTTGATTTTGTTGAATTTTTCAGACAGAGAATTTTTTTCTTTTGCTTTATTGTCTTCAAAATTAAAGCTCGACATTCCGATATAGGAAAACGGCTTTTGCGATTGATAATTTACGCTTGGAATTAAATTGCTAAAAAGTTCAATCTCTTTTCTTATGGATTCTCTTGATAGCCTTAAAAGCCTGTCTTTGGGGCTTTTTGTTAATTCATTTTCATAAATATCGCTTAATTTTCTGTAATAATTAACCTTATCTTGTACGCTTAAACCTTCTTTAATGTAGTCTTTAAAATAATCTTTTACATAAATTTCTTTGTCAAATTTGCTTATTAAAAAATTTCTTGATAAATAATCAATGTAGTTAATATTCCCAAGGCTATATTCTTCAATGAATTCAGGGCTTACGGGGTGTGAAAGAATTGATAAAATTCTGAAAAATTCGCGATAGGTGCTTGGTGTTAAGGTAATGAATTTTGAAACAATAAAATGTTCAAAATTATCATCCCTGCGCTCAAATTCATTAATTAAATCAGGGATTGTTATACCTGTATTTGTGCAGTATTTAATGCTCATATTAAGGTATAATTCAAGCCCTTGGGTAATATAATAAAAACTTTCTTTTATATTTTCATCAAGAGGCTGAGTCAGAATTGTTAATTTAGATTTGAATTCTTCTTTTGAAATTTGTTCTAATTTAAAAGACTGCATTCTTACGTTGTGGAATGTACTATTCTCGTTTCTTGAAACAATAATTATTTTTACATTGGAAAATCTTGCCAAATGGGATAAAAAATCTGCAATTTCCGAATTTTTTTCAACTTTTTCAAAGTTTTCTACAATGATAATACAGTCGTTTTCAATAGTTTTAAAATAATGGCTTACTTTTTCCTTAAAATCTCCGGTTGTAAACTTTTTTAAAGATAATTTTCCCGCTAAAGAGAAGTCTTTTAATTCATCATAAAAATTCAACAAAAAATCATCAATAACGGAATTTTCAAAGCAAAAGTGTCTGAATATAAGGTTTTCCTCGTTAAGCTCGGGTATAATTTTTTCAATTGTTTCACTTTTAGATGACCCCTTTGGCCCTGATAAGAAAAATAAGTCATAGGGGGATGTGGTAAAATTTATAATTTCGTTTATAATAGAGTTATTAAATTGAAAAAAGCCCTGATTCATAATACTTATTTTATAAATTAAGCCAAGTATTTGCAATAGGACAAATATTCGATTGATGTGTTGTTTAAGAAATAATATAGAGGCGCAAAAGCAGAATGGGTGTACATTTTACGCTAATTATTATTTGTTAACATTTGTAAAAAACAGATAAAACAAAGAGCAAAATTTGTAATTTATAGTTTTTTATATACATGTGTTAGTTGTTTTGGAGCAATAATGCCACAGGTTAATAGTGTAAATCTTGAAAGTATTCCTAAAAATACTTACGTTGTATCGAAGGAAGAAAAGAAAGAAAAATACTATAAGAATGAGCCCCACATCCATAAACAAGGGCCTCTTACGGGGTTAAAGGCGGGAGCACACAAGTTTACCAATGATTTTCTTACTTATTTTCCAAAGGGATTTCAAGGGTCTAAAAATAGCGATTTCTATGAATTTTTATCATTAGGTATGGTTCCTTATGCGCTTGGAAGCATTGTTATGGTGCTTTTGTACGGTGTTAGTAATAAGCAATTGAGACTTGGCGACAAACCTCAAGCTATTATGAACATCAAAAACGTAGCGGCAGGAACTGCCCTATATGCGCTTGGCAGGTGGGTAACTCCAAAACTTTCACACACCATGCTCCATATTACAACCGGTATTCCTCTTGATTTGAAATATATCAACAAAGTAAACGAGCTTCCTGAACCCGGTCAGGAAAAGGGCCTTGTGAGAACGCAATACCCCGGAGTTTACGATTCCGTTCAATTCTACCGTTCGGATTTATTATCAAAAGACGCTGATTTGAACCATGGAAGCATTTATTATCATGATGATAAAATTGCCAAAAAAGCAGGCTTTAAAGACGCGCATGACGCTTCAACAAATCAAATTGCAGGCCCGAAAATAAGAGGGGTAAAAGCAAGAGCTACAGCACTTGAAAACTTTGCAAAGTATATAACTGCAGGTACAGGTGTTGCAATGGGCTTCCAAAAGGCATTTTCCGAAATGAAAATGAATGAGCCAAAAACTTGGCTTAATACAATCAAAGAAGCATTTTTACAATTGTGGAACGGTACAGACAGAAATGCAATTACTAAAAATGCAGGTAAAGCAATGCTTATCTTAAGCGGTATCGGAATAACTTTAAGCTGGCTTATTCCTACAATAGGATTTAAGAGAAATCCTGACACCATGAAGTCAACAGTTGACACCCAGAAAGATTACGAGGTGTGCTAATGACAAGAATAAGTCCTTTATTGCAAAATCAAATACAAGAACATAAAACAAGAAACTTAGAGCATGAAAAAATCTATGAAGATTTAAGACGTCATGCCAATGATGTTCATCCTAATGCTCCTAAAGCAAGATTAATCAATGAAACATTATCTCAAAGTGTTGTTTCGTATTTTAAAGATACAAAACAAGACTTTGTAAACCTGAAAGATACTGTTAAAACAGGTAAAATGAGCGATAACAGCCTGGGAAGATTGAATGACTTAGGAATGAAAATAGGCGGTCTTTTAATTGCTTCTTTTCTTGCAATTCATTCAAAAAGCGCCAATGAATCCGCAATGCGTTTTGTTGGTACAGGTGCATTTTTCGCTTCAATGAAATTATGGCCAAAAATTTTCATCAATCTTCCCGCTAAGTTAATCCATGGGGTTGATCCCGGCCAAAGATATATTTCCGCTCAAGGCGATAAAAAAGATTTCTATCTTGATAATCAATTCTTGCCTTGGGATATAACAGATATTAAAGATGAAAAAGAACAAAGACGCCACCAGAAAGTTACACTGCAAAACAGAACCCTTTGGATGGCAACTGCAGGTGCAGGCGTTCCTATTATGACGGCATTAATGTCTAACAGGTTAGAACCCGTTGTTGCAAGAACTATTGCACTTAATGCGGCACATAATGTAAATCATCATTCAAAAACAAAAGAAGGTCTGAAAGAATATGTTCAAGCTGCTCCTTCAATATTAAGAAACGAAGCTGAAATTCAAGCATTGTGCGAAGAATACGCACATGACCCGTTGAATCCGGAATTTGCGAAAAAACTTTCAAAATTAATGAAAATTCACGAATTCAAATTCAAAGATCCTGATTGGTCAAAAACCATTAACGCATTTTCTGTAAATGATTTCCAAAATTCTTTAGCGGAATTATGGAAAGAACAAGCACAGGTTACTTGTTCAACAGAAGCATTGGCACAACGTTTAAGAGAACTTACAACTTCTCTTCCTCAAAATGCAATGGATATGTTTGATTATTTCGGCGAATTAAAAGAAGTGGCTTCTAATAATGTTGTTCGCTTGCTATCCGATAAAGATATTCAAGATATAATTTCTGCAATTCCCGGTAATGAAAAGGGCACAGTCACATTCTCATATAGAGATTTAGAAAAATTAATCAGAGGTATAAGGTTACAAGAATCTTTATTGGAATACCAAGAAAGGGCAAAAACAACACCTAAACTATTCAGCAAACCTTTCGCTTCTTATAATCTTGATTTAAGCAACGGTAATCTTTTAAATCTTGAACAGCAATTTAAAGACGCTCATATAATGATTGCAAAAGATGCCAATAAACAAAAAGTTGAATATGAACCTTTGTTAGACGGCACAAGACTTGCTAAAAGAGGTATAGATTCCGGTAATCAATCAGTTCAAAATTGGTTAAAGAGTTTTGAATGGAACGACAGAAGTTTCTTTAGCGTAATACAAGCATATAACAGAGATGTAATTGCTCCTGTCAGAGGCAGAGTTTTAAGATACTTAAAACTTTCAAATCCTGTAGTCGGTTCTACGGCTGATTCTGTTTATACAAACGCTTATTCAAGAACAATGAAAAACTTGTTTAATAAATTAGGCTACGGAATTGATTCTAACCACAAACATTTACAACAGGTAATGGATTTCTTCAAAATCCATATCTTACATCAAAATGATAAAATCGTAAAAGCAAGACCCGGCGCATGTGTAAAAGATATCGTTGAACAAGATAAATCGGTTTGCGCACAAAGCCTTGTTAACTTCTTTAAATCTTTAGTTAAAGATGTTGAATTTGGCAGTGTAGAATATAATCATATTATTGAAGATTTAACTCAAAGCCAATTAACATATTCTGAATTAAGAGCTGCAGATGTTGTAGCAAACAGAGAAAATATCTCGTTTATAGAAAAACGCGGTATTCATCCTACTCTTGATAAAGCTGTTTTAGGAAACGGAAGCGGTTCAATGGCTAACATTCTTGCAAATTATGCTTCCGAACAAAAAACAAATATCAATGCTATTATTTCAAGATTAGCTGTTTGTACAAACTTTGAATCAAGATTAAAAGAAGGTTTAATCAAAATTGATAACGTAGATTTAAAAGAACTTCCCGAATTATTAGCGGTTGCAAGATCTTTAATATATGAAGGATGTGTTTCTCAAACAGTTATCAATAATTCGGCAGGCACTTTAAATACTTCAAATTATATGAAGGTTGCTGAAGCTATTTATTCTAAAGAAGCCTTTGAAAATGAGCCTGTATTTGTTAAACAAAGTGTTGCAAAAGTACTTGAATACATAAGAAAAAATTCAGACTTCCAAGCCAATGATAAATATCTTGCAAACGGTGATTTAGTCGGCCTTGTAAAAGATTATGCAACTAAATTATATCCGGGCTTAAAATGGATGAAAAAAGTCGGAATTGTGGCAATTATTTTGGCTGCCGGTACTTTATTAATACAGCCCTTCTTTGGAAATATCAAAAAAGAATTTTCAAAAGAAGACGCTAAAGGAAAAGGAGGTGCTAACTAATGCCTAATGTTCAATCGGTCAATATAACCGTTAGTCCTCTTTTAGCAAAAACACTTAATATTAAAGCAGATAACAATACAAAAACAAATACTGTTGAACCCCAAACAACTACTGTTGTAGGTTGGAGTCCTCTTTTAGTTAAAAGCATTCTTGCTCAAAATAAGCAAATTTTGCCTGCAAACGGCATAGTTAATGTTAATACGCCTGCCTCAAACAGAGTTCAAGGCTATCATAACGATTTAAAAGATATGCTGACGCATAATAAGGCAAATATTTTAGCTGTTATTCCAAGAATTATGAACGCGCAGGATAAAGACGGAAATGAACTTATCCAAGGGGATGAAGTATCCGGTAATTTTGTTAATGCGGTAGCACGTCTTGATGAAATTAAAGATTTAGGCTTTAACTGTCAGCATGTTCTTCCTATTCATCCGCCGGGAAAAATACATGCTATGGGTACGGCAGGTTCTTTATATGCGCCTTTAGATTTTCTTACGCTTGACCCTGAGTTAGTTGATGAAAATCCGCCTTATGAAGCAAGAAAAAGAATTGAAGAATTATATGAACAAAAAACGGGTAAAAAACTTCTGAAAATGGATAAAAATGACCCCGAAGTTGCTTTTGCTCAGTGTAAATATTATGTTGATGAATGCCACAAACGCGGGATTAAGCTAATGCTTGATTTACCTTCCTGTGCTTCTGTTGATTTTGCACGCATGCACCCTGAAATGATGGCTGTAGGTGCGGACGGCAGGGAAAAAGTTCCGCAAGGCTGGCAGGATATCAGAATGCTAAGACCTTTTGAAAATGAAAAAACAAGAGAACTAAATAAATCCGTACTTGATTTACATAAAAAATATGTAGATATGGCAATAGACCTCGGTTTTGACGGTATCAGGGCAGACGTAGGCAGGGCAAAACCTGTTGAATTTTGGAATGTAATAATTAATTATTCACATGCCAAAGACCCGCAATTTGCTTGGCTTGCAGAAACATACACCCATGAAGACGCTTCTCCGCAGTTGAATATGCCTTATGACAGACCTCAAGAGCTTTTAGAAGTAGGTTTTGATTCATATTACGGTCAATACCACATATATAACGATTGGACAACCGCTCAGCAGTTATATGATTATGTAAAAGAAAATATTGATATGAATAATGAAATCAAATCTCCAAAATCATTAATAGGTTCTTTTGCAACACATGATGATGTTTCTCCTATGTTATATGGCGGTGCGCCTTGGGTAATGTACACAACGGTTTTACAAACAATGCTTCCGCAAGTAAATCCGTATATGACAGACGGTGTTCAAACAGGCGATTTCTATATCTTCCCTTATGACCATGCACTTGTCAGAGATTCCGAAACGGATAACCACGAATGTACGGTTCATACCGGCCGTATGGATATATTCAACAAATCAAGAAAACCCGGCGGAAGTTTCCCGCAGATAGCAGAAGTTGTAAAATCAGCATTCTCATTAAGAAATAACAATTACAACGAAGTCAACAAAGATACTCCATATAAATTGCAAATGACAAATCCGCAGGATGTATTAACAAAAGGCTCATTTATTATATTGCCGACAAACAACCCCGAAATTGTTGCATTTGCAAGACATAAAGACGGTAAAACACTTCTATTTATCGGTAATAGAAACGTAAATAAAGCTGTTGGCGGTACTATTGAAATCCCCGGTTTAAAAGATAGCCAGAAATTCCACAATTTAATACCTGCTTACGGCGAAGAATGTAAATTCCAAAATAATCAAAACGGCTCAATCAATGTAGAACTCGGAAAATCCAGAGCATGCGTGTTTGAAATTGATGATGCCAATATTGAAAGATTATCTAACTCTCAAAATGTTCTTCAACAACACTATCTTAACTAAAAGTTATTGAAGAAAAAATGAGGGAAATTAAACAGTAAGGAAAAAGCTATGGATTTATCATTTAATAAAGTAAAAGATGTGCAACATGTTAAAAATCAGCCCGCATTCAAAGGTGTAAAGGGTGAATTTAACATGAATAATAATCCGGTGTTTAAGTTTAACCCTCCGCCGTTCGATAAGGAAAACGAAAAAGTTACACTGGAATTTGTACTTCTTGATTACAATGAAGATAAAAATCAAATGGAAGAACCCTTTAAACAAAGTGTTACTTCTAAAGATTTTGACGGTGATAAACCTTTAAGGATTTCTCAAGAATATTTAAAAAAAGTTAATGCAAAAGGTTTTGCATATAGATATAAAATTTCCAAAAAAGATAAACCGGAAGATGTAAGGTACTTTTTAGACAGTTTTGCAAAAATCAAAACCCGTGATACTCAGGAAAAATTTAACCTTGTAAGACTTGGCGACGGTTATCAAATTGATCCTAAAATGGGTGCTATGCGCCACAGCTTCTTAGATTCAGACGCAATTTTAGATGCTACCGGTAAATTAAATACAACAGATAAGCATAAAACAAGAAACCACTTTAACAAATTAGGCGGTTCCACCAAGGGTTTAATAGAATTATTAAAAACAGGCGAATTAGACCCATACAGATACATTATTTCAACTCCGGATATAGGAAATGACCCGACATCAAGCCATAGATATTGGCCTAATAACCTTTATCAAACCGCAAATATGCAAGATTTCAAAGATTTGAACTATGAATTATTTATTCGCGGTAAAGGCTATGTTGCAGACGGTGCATTTACCGACCAATCATTGCAATCGCCAATGTTTCAGCATGTTTTAAAATGGGGCAAAAAATCTCCGTTCTATCACATGTTCAAAACTGACGGTTCAAACCAAATTATGCTCGGTATTTTGCCGAATGATATTAAAGAAAACGAAGACAGCGCATACAACCACATAGGTGTAAGGCTTGTAAATAATCCGAACAGTGCTGAGTATGATAAAACAAAACCGATTTTATTACAATTTTATGATGACAGATTGTCCTCAATTGAACAAAGAAATGATACAACGCGTTTAATTGACGCTTATGACAGTCTTCCTGAAGATATATTTGAAATTACTCATAATGATGATTCCGTATATCCTTTCTATTTTGAAATGGATCCCGTGTCATTGCCTGATGTTAAGGAAAAATTAGCATTATTTAAAGATAAAAACGCTATTTTATTAAGTGAAATAAACGAAATTATGGGAAAATCCAAATTCCTTGATTTCGGCCCGTTTGCAGTGGCAGAAGACAGACACCATGCCGCAAATGCAACCTTCTGGGACGGCAATCGCGATATCGTTAAATTTAATCTTTCAAATCCTAAAGATTTTGTTGACGGCGAAATGAGCGATAAAAACAGAGAAGGCATGGAAAATGCAAGAAACTATCTGTACGGTGTTGCGCGTTTCCATACAGAAGCAATTGAAAGCGACTTGTTGTTAAGAAGTACAAAATTAACCAAGCCGGAAAGAATAAAAGTAGCAAAAGCAAACGGTGTAGAAGATATTAATTCAATACTGTTTACTAAAAATCAATCTCACTTCCCGATTTTAGAAAGAAACAAAAAAGCGGGCGAATATATTTCGGAATTTCCGTTGCAATCATTGGAAACAAGTCCTGAATTAAGTGCAATTTTTGCAGAACCTCAATTTAATAAGGAATTTTTGGAAGAAGAAGAATTTTTTGAACGTTATTCAATTGAAAAAGACGGTTCATTCAGAAAAATTCATCCCGAAGATTATTTCAATGAAGACAAATTCCAAAATAATAATGCTTATGCTCAAATGTTTAAACTTGTTGAAGGTACAATCAACAATGTATTGACAACAATACCCGAAAAAAATCAAGACGGGCATGGAAGCTATAAAAAATATGTTGTTAAGGTTTTTGCAAATGAAATAATAAGATATATAATTGCATCTTCTCTAAACCCTAACTGTGTTAATGAAAAAGGGGAAGTTGACCTTGAGGAATTAAAGAAAGTTACCTTAAAATCTTTAGCACCTAATGCAAAATCTCCGGAAGATGAGCGCAAACAGGTTATAAATAAAATTAAAGCAGGCATGAAAAATGTCGATATGCGCCCTATTGAAGCAAAACTTGTTAATGAATTACATAATGTTTCACTGTCAAGTTTTAAAGACGCTGAAACCTTGCTATTGCAATGTAATGCAGGTTTAAACTGGAGATTTGACGCAGCTAAAGATATAGGCGACTTAGATTCTGTTCGTGCAGGTTCAAAAGATTTTAAAGATATATGGGACGGCCCCGAAGGAGTCAGCACCTTCTGGCATGATTTCATTAAAACGGTTAAAGAATATAATCCTTCTTCATATATTATTGCAGAACTTACTGACTTATGGAGTTTTTATAGCGGTGATAATGAAGAAGTACAGCTTGCATTTGATAAAAACGGTATAAATCCTTCCGTAAAAGAAGCTAATTTCCTTATTGATATCGGTGCTACAACTAATTCTAACTACGGACAGTATTTTAATAAATTATCTTGCTTTTTAGGGGTAAATCCTGAAAAGGCTTATGACGGAATGAATGACCCTGTAGGACGTGCGGGCAATTTAGGCCAATTAAGAGGCGCTGTCAATGAATTTATCGGTTCATCACAGCCTTCAAGTGCTTTATTAACTCACATGTTCTTTGATAACCATGATAAGCCGAGATTACTTCACTGCCTGCCTTTGAATATGCAGTTATTCTTGTGTGATACGGATAATAAATCTAAAAATTTATCCGATTATATTAAAAAATTACCTCAAAATGAGCAGACAGCATTTATCGAAAGAACAAAAAATTTAACAAACAGAGAAGATTTCACCCAGATAAATCCAATGGCTTTGGCTGTAGGCTTTATGTTTGAAGATGAAATTGATAAAACAAATGCCTCTGAAGAAGATAAAGCAAAATTAAAACAAGCACTCAGAGAGCTTGTCAACGGTCAAAAAACATCAAAATCAAGACCAAACTTCAAAAGAGCCAAATCATTCGGTACAAAACCCTATGAAATAACCATAAGAGAAATGTATAAACGTGCAGGTTTGACTTCTAATTTAGATGAAGATGTTAAAGATTTCCATTCTTCAATGATGAAGCCTTCAATGGAATACCTTGAAAGATTGTGGCAGGTTATGAATGCAATTGTCGGTACACCGACATTGTTTAACGGCACAGAATTTGCTCAAACTGGTTATGAAACATTAAATAAGAATGTTTATGTTGATAACAGAAATCAAATTCTTCATGATTTGAAAAATGACCCGAGATATAAAGATATGTTTGATAGGATGTATGCAGCATCTGACCTTTATAACCAGCCTCAAATGAGCGCAATAAGGGAAGGTTTCCCTGTATTATGCAAGGTTAATCCGCCAAAAGGTGCTAAGTTTGACTTCAAAGGTGCAAATCAAGGTGCACTTGAATATTTTGTATCTCAAATTTCAAGCCATGGCGGTTTAGAACATGTTGATGAGCTTTTCAAAGATGACAAAGTGCCGACACCTGATGAAATTACAAAAGAATTAGGCATTGCATCTGATAACAATAATCCCAAAAATCTTGAAAAATACTATAAAGACGGCACATTGAAAGAATTTTACAACTTTAAACAAAGTACCAAAAATGCTGTTTCGTTCCTGCCGGTGTTCAAATATGACGATAAAGGTTCAAAGGTTTTAAGTATTATTACAAATAATGGCATACCTCAAGGCGAATATGCTTATAAAGCCTCGGGAAATGTTACATTGAATACTAATTTAGAAATAGAATCTATTGATGTTGTTGATGATAACAATCAATCCCCGCTTCCTGAAGGTACTAAGTTAAAGAAAAAAGTATATTCAAACGGCAAATATGAAACCGAAAAAGACGAAAAAGGAAACGATATTATATATGCAATTAAGGATAAACAGCTTGTAAGGGCTGACGGGCAGAAAATCAAGTTTGAAGATACGGTTGTAAACTTCTTTGTAGATAAAACACCCTCTATTGTTCGCGGGCCTCAAAACCCTGTTATTCAATAATATCAACATTAAAATCGTCTTTTAAAGCCTCTATTATATGGGGGTTAATAATTATGTGCGAACAACTTGAAAGATATATTTTAACATTTTTATCCAAAAGTAAAAATACGTTATAAAGGCTTTCTAAGTCGCAATGCGGGAAAAATATTGTTGTTTTGATGTTTTGCGTCCTTAGTTTTTCTATTGCGTTTAACATAATATCAGATTCTAATGGTGTTGAAAAATGAACAATTTTTTTATTTTGATATTCTTCAAAAATCTTTTTAGAATCAAGATTACCTGCAATGATAACTGTTTCTTGCGGGTTTTTTATTATATCATTTATAATACCGTTAATTTTTTCTAAATCATAGCTTATATTCAGCTGAGTCTTTTTGTTGTGTTTTAAAAAGCCTTCATGCTTCATTGCCGAATTTATAACAGGAATGTAGTCATTATTTTTAATATCATTCACTTTTGAAAAAGAAATAACTTTTGAAGAATAGATATCTCCCTTATAAAGGCTGTCTATTTTTTGCAAGAAATTTTTTGTAATTAAAATTGTTCCTTCAAATTTTGAAAAGTCGTATTGAGCGTCATTTACGCCCCAGTGGCCTTTAAGGAATTTATTATTTTGAAAATAAGGGTAAAAATGCGCTAAAAAAAGGCTTCCGTTTGTATAGACATTAATATCTTTTTGCAGGTTTTCGACTGTTTTTAAAATATTTTCAAGTTCATTTAAGTCATCACCCGAAACCAATATTGCATGCCCTTTAAATTCATCTAAGGAAATCTGCGCATTTTGCTTTTTGCCGTAGCGTTGTTCAAGCACTTCAAATAATTTTCTTTTAAGGTTTAGTGCAACAGGGCAAAATTCCTGAATGCGTCTTTTTATTTTTTCAATTCTTATGGAATATGCGTTAGTAAGCGCGAAAAACCTTAAAACTTCATAATCGTATTTTGTGTAATTAGGCTCATATTGTTTTATTTTAGATATAATTACTGCGCTTAGTTTTGCAAATAAAGTTATTAATTCAAATAATGATTGTTTAGATTTATCTGAGGCTTTTGATTTATTAATGGAATTTATTTGCGCAAGTTCAACAATTTGCGTGATTGTTGTTTTTTCACTTATTTCAATATTTGTTTTTAAAATTTCGCAAGGAAGCTCGTTATTTGCGCAGTATTTTATATATCTGTTTTTGAGTTCATTTTTCACTTTATTGATTTTATTTATAACATCTAAATATTTTTTTTCATTCAAACTTGTATTTATTAAAAATAATGATAATTTTTCTAAACATTCTTTTTGCGCTTCTTCATCAAGAAAATTAAATTCCTTCATTTTTACAAGATAAAAAACCGCTTCTCTGATTTTATATAATAAAACATCATATAAAGCACTTGTTACAGGGTGCACCGAGCATGCTCCCGACATAGAGCAAGAGGATTTTTCCGCTATATTTTTAAAATATTTATACATAACATGAGTTTATTTGAATTATTTAAAAAAATAATTACCAAATAGGGTAATTAGAGTAGTACATATAAAGGATTAAATTGAAAAAAAGTAAAATATGTATCATAATATGATTATAGATTAGTGTTGAATTATAAAGGCGATACAAGAGGGTAGGAAAAATTGTTTGATAGCGACAATTATGAATATTTTGAATGCAAAACTAACGGTGTGATTTCTGATTCTATTGTGCAAAACTGGACTCCAAGTGCGCTTGATTGTTACAAGCTCAACTGCGAATGCGCGCAGTGCCCTATTGCACACAGGCATTATTCATTCAAATGTAAGATGAAATATATTGTTGATATTTTGCTTAAAACAAAAGGACTTCCTGATGAAGAAAGCATTTTAAATCCGCCCGAATTACAAAAGGAGAATATAGTTGCTTAATTTTATCTTGTTCTGTTTAAGAAAGATTTTAGTGCGTCGTTCTTATTGTTTGGTGTTGATAAATCAAGATTTTCAAGCTCCTCGAAATCTTGTGAAATAAATGCACTTGAATAAAACTTTTTAACAAAAAGCAGAATTAAATATAATATAATGGCGCAAAAACCGACTCCTGCCATGGTTTTTAAAAATAAACCTATTACTTTTTTGCCTTCTTTTGCAGGGTCAGGTATTACGCTTTGCTTTACTTTTTTTGTATCTATTGGTTCAATATCAAGGTCTTGAACATTAATTTCGTTTTGAATAAGTTCAATTTCGCCGTTTTTAGATATATCTCTTGCAATAGGAATTGTATCCTTTGCTTTAATTGCAATTGAAGGAGCAGATAAAAAACATCCCAATAGTATTACTGCAATAGAGCTATGAAGCAGTTTTAGCACCTTTTACTCTCCTTGTTCTTTTTTTGGGTTCTTCTTTATTTTCGAGATTTTCTTCTTTTTTCTTTGTTTTTTTGGCTTTTCTTGATAATTTCTTTGGTTCTTCCTGAGGTTTATTTTCCTGTTCTTCTTTTGTTTCGATTTGTGTTTCCTGCTTTATTTCTTCTTTAGTTTCTTCTTTTACTTCTTCTTTTACTTCTTCTTTGGCTTTTGCTTTTCTGTTAGTGCGTTTTTTAGGTTTTTCAATTTCTTCTTTATTTTCTTGTAATACTTCATCAGGAACTACAGTTTCAGGTTCTGTATTTTGAATTTTAGGCTGTTCTTGAATTTCAGGTTTTGTTTCCGGTGCTTCTATAATAACATCTTTAATTAAATCATCAATTAATTCATTAACTTTTGCTTTTGAAAGCGGTTCTTGAGGTAACTGATTTTGGTTATTATTCTGCTGATTTTGGTTATTCAATCTGTTTTTATTTTTATTTCTTTTGTCGAATTTATTATTTTTATGGTTGTTTTGAGGTGCGCTTTCAGGGGCATTTGAGAAGTTTGCATTGAAAGGCCCTTTGATTTTATTCATTTTGGCTCTATTTTCACCGATTGCAGTCGGAGTTGAGAATTTAAAATCATCTATAATAAAGCCTTGACCATGGCAGTGTTCACACTTTTTGGTAAATATTTCGCATAAGCTCTGCCCTTGTCTGTGTCTTGTTAATTCTACAAGACCAAGGTCAGATAACTGCCCTATTTGCGGTTTTGCTTTGTCTTTTTCTAAGGCAAGCTCAAAATGTTCCAGCAAAGCTAATTTATCCATGCGCGATACCATATCAATAAAATCTATTACAACCATACCGCCTATATTTCTTAATTTTAGTTGACGCGCAATTTCATCTGCGGCCTGCATATTTGTTTTTAGTATGGTTTCTGCTTGATTTGAAGAAGATGTAAATTTGCCGGAGTTAACATCAACTACCGTAAGCGCTTCTGTTTGCTGAATGAATAAATATCCGCCTAAAGGAAGATTTACCTTTGTATTTAAGGCGCTCATGATTTCTTTATTTACTCCCGTTGCAACTAACAAAGGGTCTTGACCTTTGTGCAGTGAAACTTTTATTTGCATATTCCAATGCTGCAGTAATTGAGTGGTTCTATGGAGTGCAAATGCTGTGTCAACAATAATTTCTTCAACTTCGCTATCTGCCGCTTCTCTTATGACACGATATAATAAATCTTGGTCGCGATATAAAAGAGTGGGCGGAGTCGCGCTATCTGCCGCATTTACTATAGAATTCCATTTTTCCAATAATATTTCCAAATCTTCTTGAATTTCAGAATCTGTTTGGCCTTGGGCTTCTGTTCTGACAATTACACCTACACCTACGGGCTTTAATAAACTTACAATTGATTTTAGCCTTGCACGTTCTTTTTGAGAGGTGATTTTTTTGGAAACGTTTACACCTTTTTCGTCAGGCAGTAAAACCAAAAATCTGCCGGGGAGAGATAGTGCTGTTGTTACCCTTGGGCCTTTGTGGCCTGTGGGTTCTTTTACTACTTGAACAATTAATTTTTGATTAGGTTTAACTTTTTCTTTTAAAGTGCCTTTGCCCATGATGTCGTCTGTGTGGATAAAGCCCATTCTATCTGACATTCCGACATCAACAAATGCTGCTTCAATTGAAGGAAGAATGTTATCAACGCGTGATAAATATACATCTCCCAATAAAACATCTCCTTTTGATACAAAAAATTCGCAAACCTTGTTATCCTCTAAAAGTGCTGCTATGTTATCTTTTTCAGAGATTATAATTTTCTTTGTCATAGTTAAATCCTTTTTAAATATTTCTCATACTGTCATCGAAAAAGTTCACCCTTTTGATTGTGAATTCAGTATCTTTGAATAAAGATTTTAAAAATTCATCCGCACGCAGTGCAGGAATTGTATCGGATTGACCTGTTTTTAAGATAAAACTTAAAGTATTGTCATCTTTCAATTCAAGTGTTTTAAGGGAATTTCGATAATTAACTGTTTTTATTATACCTTTTTTAGTTTTCTTCTCGATTAAAATTTCATCAGAAGATAAACAATTATCTATAATATATCTTATTTCATTAAAATTGTAAATACTTTTTTTGATTTTTGCTATATATTGCGCCCATTGGCAAAAATTCTCCAAGGACTTGGCTTCATTTTCTTTTGGGGAAGTAAGCTCTATAATATCAAGCCCTTTAGGTGAATTTTTTTTAAAATTTTCAACAAATCCGGAAGGCAGAGCCTCGTTTGTTTGAAAATTTACAAGCTCGCAATTTGATTCTATAAAAATCGGAAGCGCAGGCGAATAGGATACTTTGGGCATTTTATTAAAGCCTTCGGATAAAATCAGCTTCAATTCACATCTTCTAAAAATTTTTAAAATTAAACTTTGCCAATCAAGATGCGAAATAAACCTCAAAGCGCCGTTTTTAGTTAATTTAAGTCTGTATTTATAAATTTCTTTTTGCATTATTGATAATTTAAGATTAACATTTTTATAGAAAAAACGCTCAGAAAGTTAAAATTCTTAATATTTATGCAAAAATGTAAATATTTGCTTACTCTTTGTTTTAAAAGATATAAGGTTAGTTTAACGATACAAGAAAGCAAAAAAGAAAAGTATTGATTTTCTTAAAAATCAGTATGGAAGCCATTTTCCCGTTAGTTATAGTTTTAATAAAAATATGTCACTGCCAAAAATTTCATTTAAAGGTTGCGACAAGACGGATTTTGCCCATAAAACAAACAGAAGTTTTACTAATCAAGAGCTTTCTTTGCTTTTGGAAGATGAGTTAAATAACAAAATTATTTACGATTGGGATATAGCAGAACCAGCCTCTCTTGACAGAAAAACGGAGGTTGAACTGCCGGATATTATAAAAAAATATCAAGCAAATTTATATGGTGCGCAAATTGTTTAAAATCTTGAACCCGAAGAAAAAAAGAGGCCTTTATTCTTCTTGATAAAGGGGCTAAAGTACAGCATATAAAATATTTATTAACTCTTAACGATAAGCAGAAGCAAAGAGCTATGGAATTGATTAATTCCTTTGGTTTTACTGTAAATGAACTTATAGAATTAATTAATTTATCTGATGAAATACATGAAAAAGTAAAAAAAGCGCTTCAAGTTAACGGGTGCAATATCTATGAAGCAATTTCGTTATCCGCTTTTTGTGATGATAAGTTTCAAATGGCGCTTCAATTGTCATCTTTAGGTTTTCATTGCCAGCATATAAGAACAATTTTAAAAAACGGTTTTTCTGATTATAATCGTGCACCGGAGCTTTCTCTCGGCAGAAATATAGAACCGATGAGAGTTATGAATATTATTAATATTGAAAATCAAAAAAGGCGCAAAAACGTTGTTGATACAAAACTGGATGATGATGAAGTCGGAATATATGCGCAAATAAGCCCTTCAATCGGGTATTTTGGAAGATTTATCGGTATTGTACGGGGTTGATATTGATGATATTGATAATATGAGCTTCAATCAAAAATTAGAGCTGAATAAAATAATATGCAATGCTTTATGAAAAAATTTCATATAAAACCTCATTAAGCCAATTGAGAGATGATGAAACGCTTATAATCCATGGTAAAAAAATCTCGCAAAAAACACTCAAAGAAACTGTTAAAAATGCTCAAGACAGATTATTAAATGCGGATTATCACAATGAAGTAAATGTGTATAAGCCAAAAATTAATTCTTTTATAGCAAAAGTTAATTCACTGGAGGAAATACCTGAAAAATTCTTACAATTTGCAAAAGATAATGACCTTGTTATATTTTTACTCGGTTCTTAAAAATTGTATTTTGAATTAAATTGCTTGCGCAGTTTAATAAAATCATCAAGATTTTCTATGGTTTTTGAAATTTGCTCTCTTTTAATTTCTTTTATAAGGTGTTCTAAAACCTTGTTATTTATGTATTTTTCTTCAAAAAGTTCTTCCATGGCTTTAATTATATATTATTTCCGAATTTTAAGGCTAAAAGTTAAGATAATGTAATATTTCGCGCAATTTTTTATATGTTTTTATTTTATTAATATGCGATTTTTCAACAAGATACTACGATACAAAAACATAAACAATAAAGGAAAAGAATAGCATACTACTATAGACTGATATCAAGAGAGCTTTTTCTTATGAGAAGAAATGACCTCTTTTTGAATCAAGCGTAATTCTGTCAAATGAATATAAAGCTGCGGGGCGTTTAGATACGGATTTTGTAAATTCGTTTGTTTCAACCAAAATATTGGATGAAAGCATTTTCTTTCTGAAATTTCTTTTGTCGAGAGTTTTTTTCAAAATTAATTCATAAGATTTTTGTAATTCTGTTAAAGTGAACTTTTTAGGCAGTAATTGAAATGCTATAGGGCATAATTCAAGACGTTCACGCGTTCTTTTAAGAGAATATTCAATAATTTCCTTGTGGTCAAATGCTAATGGCGGTAATTTTTCAATATCATGCCATTGAATATCCGCAACACCTTGCGCATCTTTCATATCAATTTTAATATCTTCCGCCCTTAACAGTGCAAAATAAGCACATGTTATGACACGAGTATTAGGATATCTTAACGGGTCGCCGAATGTATATAATTGTTCTAAGTAGATATTTGAAACGGTTGTTTTTTCTTTTAAAACACGAAGCGCCGCATCATCAATATTTTCCGATAATCTTATAAATCCGCCGGGGATTGACCATTTGCCCTTGAAGGGTTCATTTACACGTTTAACCAAAAGAACTTTTAACTTGTTTTGGTGAATTGTTAAAATTACGACATCGACTGTAACTTCGTGTGTTTTTGTTTCATTGTATATCCTCATACATCTATAATACAACAAATACCGATTAATGGCAAGATTTACACTTAATATTTAGTTCTGTTTTAATATGTTTCCAAGCATATAAATCGAGCCGCAGATTACTTTTAGACCTTCCATGTTTTTAATTTCATTTAATGAATTAAAATTGTATTTTTCTGCTTCAAATTCTTTATCTGATTCTTCAAATTTTAATGCGTTGGGATAATCAAATTCTATGAAATACAGCTTATCTTCCTTGTGTTTTAATATTTTAAGCATATTTTTATAATCTTTATTTTTCAAACAGCCGAAGAAAAATGTTTTTTTGATATCTTTAAAATTCTCATCCAAGAAATTTCTTAAACTTTGAATACCGCTTGGATTGTGCGAAGAATCAATTAATATATTATTTTCAGGGTCATATTCAAGCCTGTAGGGCCAAGAAACATTTTTAAGCGCCTTTTTTATTATTTCTTGTTTTATTTTAAGATGTTTAAGTGCACCCAGTGCTAAAGCAAGGTTTTGAGCCTGATGAGCGCCTAAAAGGTTAAATTCATACTCTTTTTTATTAATTCTTGCAATATTGCGCCCATTATTAAATTCAACTGTAACATCAGGTATTTCAATTAATTTAGCTTTTAATTCTTCCGTCTTTTCCTTTATTTTTTCAAAACCTTTATTATCCGAAGAAACCGCAACATGCGTATTAGCTTTAATAATACCTGCTTTTTGACTTGCGATTTCCTCAATGGTATTGCCAAGACGTTCCGTATGGTCAAAATCAATTGATGTGATAACTGTGCTGTCAGGCTTTTTGATGACATTTGTAGCATCATATAACCCTCCAAGCCCTGTTTCAATTACCGCGTAATCAACTTGTTTTATATAAAAATAATAAAATCCGACAGCTGTTAAAAGTTCAAATTCGCTAAGTTCTATATTATTTTTTTTGGCAAGTTCATCAACCTCGTTAATTAACTTATCAAAAATATAGTTTGAAATTTTTTCATTATTGACTGTAATTCTTTCTTCGTATTCAAAAATATGAGGGCTTGTATATAAGCCTGTTTTGTAGCCTGCTTCGATTAAAATTTGATTAATTATTTTACAGGTTGAGCCTTTTCCGTTAGTTCCCGCAACATGGATTACTTTATAAGAATTTTGCGGATTGCCTAAAATTTTTAATATTTTTTCAATACGTTCCAATCCAAGCGTGATGTGAAATTTTTCGTGGCTTTTTAAAATTTCTAATGCTTTTTTCATTGTTTTGTTGCCTTTTTAATTTCCCCTGCAATATTAACTGCTGCGTCTGTTTTGGCGCATTTATACGCATTATATGCTAAGTCGGATAATAATTTTTTATCATTAATTAAATTCAAAACCATTTCATATAAAGAGTCATTATTGCAATCTTTATCTTCAAGCATTAGCGCCATTTTGTTATCAACAAAACTTTGCGCATTTTTCTTTTGATGATTAGCAGCTGCATAAGGATAGGGTATTAAAATTGCACCCAAACCCGAAGCGCATATTTCAGATAATGACAATGAGCCGGCGCGCGAAATCACAAGGTCGCTTGATAATAAAGCAAGGTACATTTTTTCAAAATACGGCTGCAATACAAGATTATCAGGCAATTCTTCAAATTCATCCAAGATTTTTCTTGTAACTTCGTCAAAATTCTTTTTGCCTGTCTGCCAAAGAATTTCATAACCTTCCTTGTTTGCAAATTCTTTTAAAATTTTAAATGATGAGTTGTTGATTGTCCTTGCGCCTAATGAACCGCCCATAATTAAAATTGTAAACGCGTCTTTAAGGGATAACTCCGCCCTTGCCTGCTTTTTGGAAATAGTTTTAAATTCCTGCCTTATAGGGTTTCCGTTAATTTGAATATTTTTAGATTTTATGTACTTTTTTGCACCTTCAAATGCTAATGATACGCTTTTGGCGTTTCTTGCAAAAAATCTTGTGACAATTCCGGGGTGAATGTCGCAGTCATGGAGCACATAAGGAATTTTTAAAAATAAAGCGCAAAATAAAATAGGTGCGCAGACATAACCGCCTGTTGCAAAAATTACGGAAGGCTTATATTCAAAAACATACATCATTGCTCTAAGGCAGGATACAAAAAGCCCGAAAGCCCATGAAATAAATTCAAAACTTAATTTTCTGGGCATACCTTTCGCACTGTAGCTTAAAAAGTTGTAACCGTTTTTTGAAGCGATTTCATATTCTAAGTTTTTTTTGTTGCCTAAATAATAAATATCTTCATTATCAATACCTTGATTTTTTAATTCGTCAATAACCGCTACGGCAGGATATATGTGACCGCCTGTACCCCCGCCTGTTATAAAATATGTGGTTTTTTTATTATTGAACATAATGAACTATCCTTTGGACTCTTTTTTTGGAGATATTAATTAAAACCCCTATCATACATAATGATACAAACAGGCTTGAACCGCCATAGCTGATAAACGGAAGCGGAATACCGGTTGCAGGTACAAAAGAGCTTGCAACGGACATATTTGTAAACGCTTGAAAACAAATTGAAAAAGTTATTCCGATTGCTAAAATTTTACCGAACATATCGGGACATTTTTTAGCTATAATAAAGCCTCTGTGTAAAAATACACCGAATAAGCAAATTAAAAAGAAACATCCTAAAAAGCCGAATTCTTCTCCTATGATTGCAAAAATGAAGTCCGTATGCCCTTCGGGAAGCCAGGAAAGTTTTTGTTTTGAATTCCCAAAACCTACCCCGAAAAACCCGCCGGTTGAAAAAGCTACCATGGATTGAATAATATTATAGCCCGAACCAAGTGCATCCATAAAAGGATTCCACCAAACTTTAATACGCTGTAATTGATAATCTCTTATTGTTGTTGCAACTATTAAAATTCCGCCTATAATGCCTGATGTGATAATTTTTGTAGAACCGCCCGCCACATAATACATTGCAAGTGCAGTTACAATAAGCAAAATAATCATAGACAAATTCGGCTGTTTATAAATTAAAAGAAGCATTATCGCAAACATAAAATAAAAAGGATATTTATCGGAATCTACAATATTGCAATTTTTAGAAAACAATGTTGCAAAATAAAGCACCAATGCCGGTTTTGCCATTTCAGAGGGCTGAAATTGCAATGGCCCCAGCACGAGCCACCTTTTTGCTTCGTTGACAGTTACACCTAAAGGGGTGAATTGCACCAACAAAAGCGCCCCTAAAACTACAAGCGTTAAAACTCCGGCAAAGGGTTTTAATCTTTTGTAGTCAAATTTAGAAAAAAACCATGCACCTATAATTCCCGCTACAAGCCATATTAATTGTTTTAACGTAAAAGAAAACGGGTTATCGCCAAGCCCTATGGCCTTTGGTGCGGAAGCTGAAAATACTGCCATTAAACCAAATACAATTATAAAAACCACTGCAACAATTAAAATATTCTCGGCCGGAGTTCTTGTATAGGTTGTATTTGTATGTGTAGTATATTGTTTATTTTTTTGATAGTACATAGTTTTTAAATGCTTCCCCTCGTTTTTCATAGCTTTCAAACATGTCAAAACTTGCACATGCCGGTGATAATAATACTATGTCGGGTCTGTCCAGAGATGCTATATCAATTGCTTCTTCAAGTGTTTTTGAACAAACTATATCCATGTATCCGTTTTCAGATAATTCATCCCTGAATCTTTTTGTTGCTTCTCCTATTAAAACTACTTTGGAGATTTTTTGTTTTACGGCTTCGATAAAATCTTTAAGGCTTGTTTTTTTATCTCTGCCCCCTGCAATTAATACAACTTTTTGATTTTCAAATGAATTTATTGCAACAATACTTGCTTCGGGGTTTGTACCTTTTGAATCGTTATAATAAGCCGTTCCTTCTATTGTTCTGACAAATTCAAGCCTGTGTTCAATTGCTTTGAATGTTTTAAGTGCTTCTTTAACGGTATTATTTTCCATACCGATTATTTTTGCACTTAATATTGCACACATTGCATTTTGAATGTTGTGTGAGCCTACAATTTGAAGTTCTTTTGTATCAATTATTTCTTCATCATTAAAATATATTTTATTGTTTTTTAGATATGCTTGATTTTCAACATTTTGTTTATCTAATGAAAAATAATATACTTTTGCTTTGATTTCATTACCCAATGAGCGTACTTTTTCATCATCATAATTTAAAATGGCAAAATCATTTTCTGACATATTTCTAAAAGGTTTTGCTTTTGCTTCAAAATAATTTTCCATTGTTTTGTGCCACAAAATATGGTCAGGTGTTAGATTTGTGAAAATACCTATTTTAGGAGCAAGTGTCGGTGAATAATAAAGCTGATATGAGCTTGCTTCAATTGCGTAATATTCAACTCCTTTATCAAGGTATTCAATAGGACTTATGCCGATATTTCCGCAGTATGGCGCAAAATATTTTTGAGATAAAATATGTGAAACAAGCGCTGTTGTTGTTGTTTTACCGTTTGTTCCCGTAATTAATACTATTTTTTTGTTATCAAATTTTGAAACATATTCAAGGTCTGAAAAATATTCAATATTTTTTTCGTTAAGTTTTTTTAAAACAGGTGCGTCAGTTGGAATTGAAGGGCTTAAAATGCAAAATTTCGCACCTTCGATAAATTCGTCGCTATGGCCTTCAAACTCTATTTTAATACCTTTTTTTCTTAATTCTTCAACCTGCGCAATTTGTTTATCTGCCATTTTGGAGTTTTCGGAAATATAGACATCTGCCCCTTTTTCAATAAAATATTTTGCAGATGCTATTCCTGTTGTTGAAAAGCCGAGAATTAGTATTTTTTTATCTTTTAAATCCATAATCTATTGCCCGCTAAAATAATATAAAACCACTGCGCCTATTGCAAATATTAATGTTATTAACGTAAAAACTACTACGATTTTGTTTTCAGACCAGCCCGATAATTCAAAATGATGATGAATAGGACTCATTTTAAAAACACGTTTTCCTGTTAATTTGAAACTTGTTACCTGTATCATAACAGATAATGTTTCGCAAATGAAAATTATTGCAATAGGTATTAACCATAATTCAAATTTCCCCATAATGGCAATTGTTGCAAGTAATCCGCCAAGTGCCAAAGAGCCTGTATCCCCCATAAAGATTTTGGCGGGTTTTTTGTTAAAATACAAAAAACCAAGGCATGAAGCGCTCGCGGTAATTGAAATAATGGCTAAATCTATATTGTTATTTAAGTAGCAAATGATAGCGCAGGCTAAAAAAGCAATAACGGAAGAACTTGCACACAAACCATCCAGCCCGTCTGTTAAATTTGTGGCATTAGATGCGCCAACCATCATAAAAACAACAAATATAGGATAAAACCACCCTAAATCGAGGCTAAAATTTAAAAAAGTTACTGCAGTTTGTCCTGAAAAAATTATATAAAAAGCAGGAAGCATTGCGACTGCAATTTGAAGCATTAATTTTGCACGCGCAGAAAGTCCGAGATTATGCTGTGCTTTTATTTTTTTAATGTCATCTTCAAAGCCTGTAAAACAATAAAAAATTAAAGTCATTAAAACAATTAAAGCACTTGTTGTGGCCTTTTGCGCCATAAACAAAGCTGCTAGAGAACCGAGTATAATTGAGGCAATAATAAATACTCCGCCTGTTGTCGGGGTTTTTTCTTTATAAGCATGCATTGAGGCAACTTCTTCTCTTATATATTGTGAATAGGCCTTTTTTTTCATAAAGTCAATATACGGAATTCCGAATAATAAACACAGAACAAGGGCAATTAAGCCTGCAACACTAATCATTATCATTTTAAAACCCCTTTTAATGTATCAATTATCTGTTCAAATTTCATGGAACGCGACGCTTTCAAAAGTATTGTAGCACATGACGGCGCATTTGAGGCAATATATTGTGCGCATTGTTCATTGTTTTCAAATTCTTTAGAATTCAAAGTGGTATTTCTTGCAATATATTTTGCAAGATTACCTATTGTATAAAGCTCTATATCTTTATATTGAGATAAAAATTCACCGATTTGTTTGTGATACATTATTGAATCTTTGCCCAGTTCGCCCATATCGCCCAACACTAATACAATCGGTTTTTTATAGATTGCAAGGAAAGTTTTTAAAACAGCATTCATACTCTCAGGGTTTGCGTTATAGCTGTCGTTAATTATAGTGAAATCTTTAAGTTGAGTTTTTTCCCAGCGTTTTTCTATAGGTTTATAATTAAGAAGCCCTTTTTGAATATTTTCAGTTGTTATACCGAGGTACATTCCGGCTTCTATAACCAAAAGAGCATTTGAAATATTATATTCTCCGGGTTGAGTTATTTGATAATCAACCCCTTTGTACCTGAATTTGGTTAAATCTACCGAGATTTCAATATTTGTAACATCTTTTATATCGGTAAATATTTTTTTGCCTTCATATTTAAGATTATTTTTAATTTTTGAAGAATTTACACCTATAAAAAGTCCGTCAGGCTTTAAATTAGAAGCTATTTCGCATTTGGCATGCGCTATATTTTCAATTGTTCCAAGGCGTTCAACATGGGCTGAACCTATATTTGAAATAATGCCCACATCGGGATTTGAATAATTAGATAATAGTTCAATTTCACCTAAATTCCTCATGCCCATTTCAACAATTGCAATTTCCGTATCATTTGGCATATTAAACATTGTTTCGCATAAACCGATTTCATTATTATGATTTAAAATGGTTTTATGGGTTTTTAATTGGGTTGAAAATACGCTGTAGAGCATTTCTTTGGTTGTTGTTTTACCGCATGAGCCTGTTATTGCAATAACGCGGGGATTGATTTTGTTTCTGATATATTTCGATAGCTCTAAATAGCTTACAAGGGCATTTTTAACATATAATACAAAATTTGCATTTTTATTTATTTTGAATTTATCCTGTGTAAAATAACCGCAAGCACCTAATTCAACCGCTTTATCTATGAAATTATGGCCGTCAAAATTCTCCCCTCTTAAAGGAAGATATACATCATTAGGGCATAATTTTCTTGTATCTGTTGAAATAGAAAATAATGCCTTTTCATCTTAATTATCGCTTTTATATAAAACTTCGCAATCCAAGCAATTTATTAAATCTTGAAAATTGAATTGCATTTATCCTTTTCTCCCAAAATATTCTATATAATAATTCTAAAACATCAATAACATTTAACAAGTTAAGTTTTCTAAAATATCATCAATATTTTGAACCCTTATTATATCAGGACGCGATTTAAAATATGTTAACTGCCTTTTGGCAAAATTCCTTGTGTGCTGTTTGATTTTATCTATTGCAAAGTCAATATTTTCATATTCAAAAAATTCCTTATAGCCGATTGTATTTTCAAGGATTTTTGAATTGGGATAGCGCGCTTTATTTTTCTGCCACTCTTCATAAAGTCCTTGCTCTATCATTTTATCAACTCTTAAATTTATTCTTTCATAGAGCTTTTCGCGTTCAATATCGGTCATAAACCATTGGGCGGTATAAAAATCATTGATTTTATGCTTATATTCGCTTATCGGGTAGCCTAAAAATTCGCACATTTCAATAGAGCGGATAATTTTATCTTTGTTATTCGGATGAACTTCGCTTGCACGCTTGAAATCGAGCGCATTTAATTTTTCCCAAAGGGTTTTGGTATCTAAAATTTCTAATTCTTTTCTTAATTCCGTATTTTTAGGGCACTCAATAAGTTCGTATTCTGATAATAAACTTTTTATATAAAACCAAGTTCCCCCCGAAATTATTATATCAGAAGATGTATTATCAAGAATTTTTTTGGCTTCCGATACAAAATCACCTGCCGAGAATTCTTTTTCGGGTTCTAAAATATCAATTAAATGATGAACAATCCCTTCTTTTTCTTTTTCATCAGGCTTTGCGGATACTATATCTAAATTTTTATAAACAATTCTTGAATCGGCGCAAATTATTTGTGCATTAAGTTTCTTCGCTAATGCTATTGACAGTTTCGTTTTCCCCGAGGCTGTTGCACCTGTCAGGACAATTATTTTTCGCTTCATAATAGTAAAATATTAACATAACCACATAAGAGATGAAATAAATATAAATTAATAAGAAGACAACCGATAAAATCGAATTTTTTGCAAAACCTGCATTCAAAAAGGCTAAAATTGCATTTAGCATGTATATGAAAATGCTTATTCCGATTGCATTAAAGAAATTTTTAAATAAAAATTTTAGCCCTTCCAATATTGCGATAAACGGGCGCAGAAAGGCATTTTTTTTGTTATTTATTAATGCCGGAAAATAAAACAAAGATAAGAAGTTAAAAATGGCAACTCCGGCAATTATACAGATGTTCCAACCGTATATGATATATTTTTGGTTGATGTTGAGATTATTGAAATATTCAACAAAGTTGCTGTTTTCAATTGCCATTTTATTCAAATCTTCTAAAAAGAAATTAATATCTCCAAAAAAATTAAGAGCAGTTAATTGAGCTAAAAATATTGTAATAAATACAAAAACTATATATAAAGCAATGCCTAAAACGCTTGATATGATGTTTTTGCCAACACCTTCCAGAAATATAGAATAGAAATTTTTTTCTTTAATTTTTTCTGTTTGGCAAGTTTCTTTAATAACTTCAAACCAACCCGAGAAAAATATAAATACCAATGCAAAAAGGCAGAATATTAATGCCTGCGCTATTAATTTAGCCTGTGCACTAAGAATGCTTGAAGCCAAAAGATTAGCCCCGATTAGAAATAATACCAAAAATAAAGTAATAGAAGGATTATCAACTATACACTTAAAAGACTTTTTAATAGAATCAATCAGTACCATATTTCCTCTTAAATTTTCTTTTATTTAATTTAATCATATATCGCAAAATATAAAATACAAGGTAAGAATTGTTAAGATTTGATTATATTTTAAGTTAATAAATTTTCTTACATTTAAGAGGCTAAAAGACTGTTATTTCAGGGTTTCAATAAAGTCGTTAATTTCTTTAAAATTAAAGAAATCATAAAGTGTTATATCAAGTGCAATGCAGATTTTTAATATAGTCAGATTTCTCGGTTCTTTCATTCCTCTTTCAATTTCGCTTAATCCGCCTTTTGAAATTCCGCTTTGATATGCAAGCTGTTCAATAGTAAGGTTATGTTGAAGCCTTAGATATTTTATTCTTGTGCAAAGTATTTTATTGAATTCAGAATTTTTCACAATTAATATAACTTCATAAATAGAAACATCTAGCTTGATAATAGCGATACTTAAATATAATATAGTTCACATGTGTGAACTTAAAAATCAGGTTGAAGGGTTGATTATGAACAAACAATATTCGCAAAATCCCCTAGTTCCAATTGGTCAATTGGCTGAGTTCTTAAAAATTCATCCCAGAACTTTAAGAATATATGAAGATGAAAAAATTTTAATCCCGAAACGTTCTTGCGGTAACAGAAGATTATACAGCATTGCCGATATAGAAAAGGCGAAACTGATTTTGTTTTTAACAAGAAACCTTGCCCTTAATTTATCGGGTGTTAAAGTAATTTTGGAAATATTTAAAAAAATAAATATTGTGCCTGAAAATTACCTTAATTTTATTAATGAAATTGCAAAATCGGCAAATATTAAACAAGATGAAAATATTTTAAAAACTTCAAGACGCGGAAGAAATAAAAATTCGTGTTAAAATTTCATTATGAATAATTTTATTGAAATATATGGTGCAAACCAGCATAACCTTAATAATGTAAATCTTAAAATTCCAAAAAATGAATTAACCGTATTTACCGGCGTATCAGGTTCGGGTAAAAGTTCATTGGCATTCGATACAATATTTGCCGAAGGGCAGAGAAGATATGTTGAAAGTTTATCAGTATATGCGCGTCAATTTTTAGGTCAAATGGATAAGCCTGATGTTGAGCGCATTGACGGGTTATCCCCTGCTGTTTCAATTGATCAGAAGTCAACATCTAATAATCCACGCTCAACTGTCGGCACAATAACAGAAATTTACGATTATTTAAGATTATTATATGCTCGTATCGGCGTTCCTCATTGTCCTAAATGCGGAGAAGAAATTAAGCCTCAAACTATTGATGAAATAGTTGAAACTATTATGAAAATGCCCGAGGGAACAAAAATTCAAATTTTATCTCCCATAATACGTTCTAAAAAAGGTGAATACAAGCAAACCTTGCAGGGGCTGCTCTCGGAAGGCTTTATGAGGGTTAGGGCAGACGGAGTTATATATAACCTTGAAGAAGATGAAATTGAATTAAATAAAACAACCAAACACACAATTGATATAGTTGTCGATAGAATTATTGTTAAAGAAAGCGCCAAATCAAGAATTTTCGATTCCGTACAAACCGCACTTCTGCGCTCTGACGGGCTTTTAATTGTAAATAAACTTGAAAATAATGAAGATATAATATTCTCAGAAAAACTGGCATGCCCCAATTGCAATATCAGTTTTGAAGAATTAACCCCTCGTTTGATGAGTTTCAATAACCCTTATGGCGCATGTCCCGTGTGTAACGGTATCGGAGCACATTTTGAAATATCGCCTGACCTTGTTGTTCCGGATAGTGAAAAAAGTTTGGCGCAAGGTGCTATATACCCTTGGGCAAGAACTCAAAACCCATATTATTCCGACGTATTAAAAAGCGTATGTGAACATTATAATATTGATTTTAATGCTCCTTTTAAATCATTATCACCTGCACAAAAAGGAATAATTCTATACGGCAACGGGGATGAAAGAATTAAAATGTATTATGCCGATTTCGGCACAAAACATTACAGAACCCATATTATGGCATATATGGGCGTAATTCCGTATTTAACAAAAAAATATGAATCTGATTCCGATATTGTAAGAGCGGAAATTGAAAAATATATGATTCAAAATCCTTGCAAGGCTTGCGGGGGCGGAAGATTAAATAAATTTGCACTTTCTGTTACGGTTAATAATAAAAATATTTTTGAACTCTGCTCAATGCCTATAAATAAAGAGTATGAATTTATTCAAGAATTATATTTAATTTTGGATGATTTTAAATTACAAATAGCACGCCAAATTTTAGATGAAATAAGAGCAAGATTAAAATTTTTAATTGATGTAGGCCTTGGTTACCTTACTTTAGCGCGCTCATCGGGGACTTTATCGGGCGGTGAAGCCCAGAGAATACGCCTTGCAACGCAAATCGGAAGCGGTTTATCGGGTGTTTTATATGTCTTGGATGAACCTTCAATCGGCTTGCATTCAAGAGATAACGATATGCTTATTCAAACTCTTTTGAAATTGAGGAATTTAGGCAATACTTTAATCGTTGTTGAACATGATGAAGACACTATGCGTCAGGCCGATTATATTGTTGATATCGGGCCTTATGCGGGTGTTAAAGGCGGAAATATTGTTGCCCAAGGGTCTTTAGAAGACATCAAAAAAGAAAAAAATTCTCTGACAGGTCAATATTTATCAGGAAAAAGAAAAATTGAAGTGCCGTCTGAGCGAAGAATGGGTAACGGAGAATTTTTAGAAGTTAAAAATGCACATCTTAATAATTTAAAAAACATTGATGTCAATATTCCCTTAGGTAAAATTGTAGCCGTAACCGGTGTATCGGGCTCAGGCAAATCAACGCTTGTAACAGATATTATATCTGAATATGCGCGCCATACTTTATTAAAAAATAAACCTAAACCACAGGGAGTTGATGAAATAAAAGGTTTTAAAAATATTGATAAACTTGTTATAGTTGATCAATCGCCAATCGGAAGAACACCGAGGTCTAATCCTGCAACTTATACTGATGTTTTTACGCATATTCGTGAATTGTTTTCTCAAACCCCCGAAGCAAAGATGAGAGGCTATAAACAAGGCAGATTTTCTTTTAATGTTAAAGGCGGAAGATGTGAAAAATGTTCAGGCGACGGGCTTATAAAAATCGAGATGAACTTTTTATCGGATGTTTATGTTACATGTGATGTTTGTAAGGGTAAACGATATAATCAGGAAACTTTGGAAGTTAAATATAAAGGTAAAAATATAGCGGAAGTTCTTGGTATGAGCGTTGCCGAGGCTTTAGAATTTTTTAAAAATGTTCCTAAAATTGCAAATCGTTTACAAACACTATATGACGTGGGCTTAGACTATATAAAATTGGGGCAATCCGCAACAACTCTATCAGGCGGAGAAGCTCAGAGAGTTAAACTTGCGCTTGAATTGAATAAAAGAGCAACCGGAAAAACATTGTATGTTTTAGATGAACCTTCAACAGGGTTACATTTTTATGATATTGATAAATTAATGAAAATGCTCTCTCAGCTTGCAGATTCAGGTAATACCATTTTAATTATTGAACATAATATGGATATAATTAAATGCGCGGATTGGATAATTGACCTTGGCCCCGAAGGTGGGGACGGGGGCGGAAGCGTTGTATTTTCGGGCACTCCTGAAGCAATAGTTAAACATAAAACAAGCTACACCGGAAAATTCTTAAAAAAATATTTGTAAATTATTAAAATAATATTAATTTTGGAAATTTCTAAAAATAACCTTATATAATTATATATGTGAGGCGATTAATATGTTTGACAATTTAACTGATTCAACAAAAGAAATAGTATATAATGCTCAAAATACGGCTATTGAAAATCATAATACAATGCTTGAGCCTATACATATTTTATATTCAATGATACAAAGTTCATCTGAAAGCGCACAAGCATTGTTTAGAGAATTGAAATTGAATACCGCTATTTTTCAAGATGATGTTAAAAATATGCTTAACAGTTTGCCTAAAGCAGGCGAAAGCACTTATGAAGTATATTTTTCAAAACCATGTCTTGCGTTGTTCGATTCTGCCAATCAAAAAGCTAAACAGTTAAAAGACAAATTTATTTCTCCGGAGCATATTTTGCTTGCCTTGACAAGCGTTGAAAATGATTTAAAACGAATAATCGACAAATATTCAATTACTGAAATTAACGTTTTAAACGCTATGAAAAAAATAAGAGGTGATAAAAAAGTGGATAATAAAAATGCAGATGAAGATTATAAAATTCTTGAAAAATTTTCGGCTGATTTAACGGCGCGTGCGCGCGAGGGCAAATTAGACCCCGTAATCGGGCGAGATGAAGAAATAAGAAGAATTATTCAAGTCTTAAACAGAAGAACAAAAAATAACCCCTGTTTAATAGGTGAAGCAGGTGTCGGCAAAACCGCAATTGTCGAAGGGCTTGCACAGCGTATAGTTCGCGGCGATGTGCCTGAAAGCCTTAAAGATACAACTTTAATTTCTCTTGATATGGGAGCATTAATTGCAGGTGCTAAATATCGAGGTGAATTTGAAGAACGTCTTAAAAAAGTTTTAAAAGAGGTTGAAAAATCCGACGGTCAAATCATTATGTTTATTGATGAACTCCATACTGTTGTCGGTGCAGGGGGTCAAGAAGGTACAGGCGATGCCGGAAACCTTTTAAAACCAATGCTGGCTCGCGGTGCAATCAGAACAGTTGGGGCTACAACGGTTAATGAATACAGAAAATATATTGAAAAAGACCCTGCGCTTGAAAGACGTTTTCAGCCTATTTTGGTTGACGAACCCTCTGTTGATGATACTATATCTATCTTGCGCGGTTTAAAAGATAAATATGAAGTTCACCATGGAATCAGAATTAAAGATTCGGCATTGGTTGCAGCAGCAAAACTTTCAAGCAGATATATAGCAGACAGATACCTGCCTGATAAAGCAATTGACCTTGTTGATGAAGCGGCTTCGGCGGTTAGAATTGAAATTGATTCAATGCCTGAAGAACTTGATAAATTGGAACGTCAAAAACTTCAATTGCAAATTGAGCTTCAAAGTTTAAAAGATGATAATGATTCTGAAAAAATTTCTAAAGTTCAAAAAATGCTTGATGAGGTAAATTCCAAAGCTGAAGTTTTAAAAACCCAATGGGAAAAAGAAAAATCATCCATTAAAGGTGAAGCGGGAATTAAAGAAGAAATTGAGAAGGTTAAACACCAAATTGAACAAGCTCAAAGAGATTACAATCTTGAATTAGCCGCAAAATTGCAATATGGTGAACTTCCAAAGTTAATGGAAGAATTAAAAAATTGCAAATCGTCTGAAAAGAAAAATACTTTATTAAAAGAAGAAATAGATGAAGAAGATATAGCTGAAATTATTTCCAAATGGACAGGTGTTCCGGTATCTAAACTTGTTGAAGAAGAATCTCAGAAATTGCTTGAAATGGAAAATACTCTGCATAGGCAAGTTATAGGTCAAGACGAAGCAGTCAGCGTTATTTCCGATTCTATAAGACGTGCAAGAAGCGGTTTATCTGACCCGAAAAGGCCAATCGGAACATTTTTATTCTTAGGGCCTACGGGTGTGGGTAAAACCGAATTGGCCAAAGCATTAGCTAAATTTATGTTTTTAGATGAAGATTCTTTAATCAGAATTGATATGTCTGAATATATGGAAAAGCATAGCGTTGCAAGGTTAATTGGTGCTCCCCCGGGATATGTCGGCTATGATGAAGGTGGGCAACTTACTCAAGCTGTTCGCAAAAAACCTTATAGCGTTATTCTTTTTGATGAAATTGAAAAAGCGCACCCTGATGTATTTAATTTAATGCTTCAAATATTTGATGACGGCAGATTGACCGACTCAAAAGGTAAAACGGTAGATTTTAAAAATACTATTATAATTTTGACATCAAATATCGGCTCAAATATTATCCTGGATAATGCCTTATCAGGAAATACCAATAAGGAACAAACTAAAGAAGAAATCATGGGTAAATTAAGGGAATATTTTAAGCCTGAATTTTTAAACAGGATTGATGAAACAATATTCTTTGATGCTTTAACGCTTGATAATTTATCTAAAATTGTTGATATTCAGGTTCAATATTTAAAGAATTTATTAGCTGAAAGAAAAATTGAAATCACAATTACGCCTGAAGCCAAAGAACATCTTGCCCTTCAAGGCTATAATCCTATGTATGGCGCGCGGCCATTAAAACGTACAATTCGTCAATTAATTGAAAATCCGCTGTCCAAGGCACTTTTAAAAGGTGAATTTCAAGATGGGGATACAATTAAAATTGATTTAGCTGATGACAAAATTGTATTTTTAAAGTAGCGCCAATAAAAATTATACTTTTCGGTAATGAAAAGGTTATTTAAAAAAGATAATATATAAATGGGTCAGATGTTACCTGTTGCCTTTAGTAAGGACTATTAGCGGTATTGCTTATGACAGGTTGTTTTTAAACATCTGACCCATTCTATTTATGATAAAGCCTCTATAATTGTTTTGGCCGCTCTTTTTCCTGCGCCCATAGCATTAATAGCGGTTGAAGGCCCTAAAGGTGCTACATCTCCGCCTGCATAAACAGATTGAAGCGAAGTTTCGCCTTTTTCATTAATTACTATATAGCCTTTATCATCTGTATTGAGTTCTAAATTTTCTTGTTCTGTTGAACGCTGTATAATCGGGTTTGGCCCTGTTCCGAGAGAAACTATTACGCTATCAAGCTCGATATCAACAAATTTTCCTGTTCCTACGGGTCTTTGCCTGCCTGACGCGTCAGGTTCACCAAGCTCCATAATTTCAAATTTCATAGATTTTACAAATCCGTCTTCGCCTTCTATTTCAACAGGGGCGCGAAGGAATTGAAAATCTATACCTTCTTCTTTTGCATGGCGAATTTCTTCTAATCTTGCAGGAAGTTCGCGTTCCGTTCTTCTGTAAAATACATAAACTTTTTCATAACCTACCCTGACCGCTGTTCTTGCTGCATCCATTGCAACATTACCCCCGCCTATGATTGCGGCAATTTTACCGATTTTTAATGGTGTGGGGGTATCAGCACTATCCGCATGCATTAAATTAACGCGGGTTAAAAATTCATTAGCCGAATATACACCGTTTAAATTTTCGCCTTTTATATTCATCATTTTAGGTAAACCTGCACCGGAACAAATGAAAATTGCGCTGTAGCCTTCATCTTTTAGCTGCTGTATTGTGATTGATTTACCTACAACAACATTTTTGTAAAATTTAACACCCATGTTTTTCAGCGCTTCAATTTCTCTGTCTAAAACAAATCTCGGAAGTCTGAAAGGCGGTATGCCATATCTTAAAACACCGCCAAACTCATGCAATGCTTCAAAAACAGATACTTCAAAACCTGCATTTCTAAGGTCTGCCGCAGCAGACATTCCTGCACAGCCTGAGCCTACAATTGCAACCTTTTTACCGTTTGGCACAATTGTTTTTGTTTTTGCGGACGTATTATCTCCGACATATCTTTCTAATGCGCCTATTGCAATGCTTTGACCTTTTAAGCCTAAAATACAGCTTCCTTCGCATTGTTTTTCCTGCGGGCATACACGTCCGCAAACACTGGGAAGCATACTTGATTGTCTTATTACATCTCCTGCTTTATCAAGATTTCCTTCCTTCACTTCTTTAATGAATGAAGGAATATCAATTGATACAGGGCATGCACCTTTACACCTTGCATTTTTACAGTTTAAACAGCGTGAAGCCTCAAGATGAGCTTGTTCGGGTGTAAAATTTTCCTCGACCGCTTCAAAATTATGACGTCTTTCAAATTTATCCTGTTCTTTTGGTTTTTGTCTTTCGATTTTTTCAACCATTAGACTAACTCCTTTTAAAATATCAATAATTTTATTGTATAATAAAAACAATATTTTGTTTAAAGGTATTAATGTGGCAAAAGTAAAACTTTGGATATCTGATATAGACGGAACTTTAATGAATTATGACGGCTCTGTTACGGAAAAAATGAAAGAGCTTATCAAAAAAATTAATTCTTCAAGTGCAAAACTTGTCTTGGCTACGGGAAGAATGTTTATGGGTGCAAGGCATGCTCAAAAAAGATTTAATCTTTCAGGGCCTGTTGTATGTTATCAGGGGGCTGTTGTTCGAGATGAAGAAAAAATTTTATGGCAATCCCCGATAAAAAATGAATTAGTACCCGAAATAATTGATTATTTAAGGAAAAAGAAAATCCATACACATCTTTACTGCTTTGATACATTGTATATTGAAGATGACGATAAACGCATTATGTCTGAATATTGCGACGGCAGAGGAACAACATATAAGGTTGTAAATTTTGACGAAATACAATATAAGGATGTACCTAAAATCCTTGCAGTTATTGAAAATAAAGATTTAATGAAAGAAGTTAAAAAGGAATTATCCGAAAAATATAAAGGAATTTTGACTATTGTTCAAAGCTCTTTAAAATATTTAGAAATTACCGATTTACATGCTTCTAAGGGTGAAGCCCTCAAATTTTTAAAAAAATACTGGAATTTGTCGGATTGTGAGGTTATTGCCTCGGGTGATCAGGATAACGACATTGAAATGCTTAAAGAAGCACATTATAAAGTATGCGTTGGAAATAATTCAAAAGGACTTTATGATATAGCAAATTATCATTCTAAAAGCGTTGACAGCAATGAACTTGTTGATATTGTAGAAGGATTAATATGAGAATTGGTATAGGGTATGATATTCATAAACTTGCGCAAAATCGCGATTTAATTTTGGGCGGGGTGAAAATACCTTTTGAATTAGGGCTTTTTGGGCATTCTGACGCTGATGTTTTAATTCATGCAATAATAGACGCTATTTTAGGCGCGCTTGCTTTGCGCGATATCGGATATCATTTTCCGGATACAGACCCAAAATACAAAAATGCCGATAGTATGGAATTATTAAAAGAAACAAAAAAATTAATTAAAGGCTATAAAATTGCAAATATTGATTCAAATATAATCTGTCAAAAGCCGAAGCTAAAGGATTATATTGAAGATATGAGAAAAAACATAGCTTCCGTACTTGAATTAGATATTAATCAAATTTCCATAAAAGCAAAAACCAACGAATCTCTTGACTCCGTTGGTTCTTGTAAAGCTATTTCATCTCAGGCCGTTATATTAATACAATCCGAAAGCTAATCTTTGATAACTGCCGAATGCTACAAGGCTGTCCATGCCGTCCCTCTCTTTGACAGGACTTGTTGTTTGTGCAGCGGGGTAAAAATATCCGCTTTGCGCATACAGTGTTTCGTCATCTTGAGTCTGCACTTTGTCTTTAGCTGCGTTTTCAAGTTGTTCTACAGCTTCTTTCAGACATTCCCTTGCGTCTGTAGTTGAAATTCCGTAAGTTTGAGCTATACGGTTAATATAGTTAGAAGGGCTGAATGCTCTTGGCAGTCCTTGCTCAACAAGAGCTTTAACAATTTCTTCACGCTTGCTTGAATCTAAGGCTTCCTCTGCCCTTAGAGTTTTATCTTCCGTATTTGAAATTGCGTGAATTTGTGTCATTTAGTATCGACCTTTAACTATCTACACTTATATAAAAACATTTAAAACCACAGTATTTCAATAGTATATACTTTTTTAACATAAGTTAACATTTGTGTAACATAAACTCTTGCCAAAAAAACTTGATTTAGTATGATAATACATGTCAGAAAATCCCAACATCGAACATAAAAAAACGCTTTTTACAAAAAGTGCTTTTTTGGTGTTCGTTTTTTGTATAAAAATGAAAAATTAGTAATGAAAGGTAATAAACGTGGAAGAAAACAAAGAAATTCAAGCTGAAGTTCAAGAAGCAATTGAAACGGTTGAAGAAACCGTAGAAACAGAAGCTAATGAACAAGCTGTTGAAGAAGAAAAAGAAACAAAAAGACCCCAAAGAAAATCAAGAAGAAGAAAAATCGAAACAGTTGAACCGGCTGAATCCGAATGGAAAGAACAAGTTGTTCAAATCAGACGTGTAACCAAAGTTGTTAAAGGCGGTAAGAAATTATCTTTCCGTGCAATTGTTATCGTAGGTAATAAAAAAGGCCAAGTTGGTATGGGTGTTGCAAAAGCTGCAGAAGTTATTATTGCAATTCAAAAAGCTGTTGCCGATGCTCGCAAAAACCTTGTTACAGTGCCTATATTTAATACAACAATTCCTCATGAAATTACGGGAAAATCAGGTGCGGGTTCTGTTAAATTAAAACCTGCTTCAAAAGGTACAGGTGTTATCGCAGGTGGTGCGGTTCGTGCAGTATTGGAACTTTCCGGTGTTGAAAATATCTTATCAAAATCCTTAGGTTCTAAATCACCTTTGAATGCTGCAAATGCTACATTAAATGCCCTTAAATCTTTAAGAACATTTAAAGATGTTGCGTCTGTTCGCGGTATATCAGTTAAAGAAATGTTAGGCAATAAATAATTTTAAGGAAATATAAAAATGAAGGATAAAACAGTAAAAATTAAACAGGTAAAAAGCACAATCGGTGCTTCAAAAGACCAAATTAAAGTGGTTCGTGCACTTGGCTTAAAGAAAAAAGACCAGGTTGTTGAACATGTAGCAAGTGCTACTATTATGGGTATGGTTAACAAAGTACCTCACATTGTATCTATTGTAGAAGAATAAGGAAGGTAAAATATAATGTTAAGTTTAGAAGATATAAAACCACAAGTTGGTGCAACACACTCTAAAAAACGTAAAGGCAGAGGCATTGCTTCCGGCATGGGTAAAACTGCCTGCCGTGGTAATAACGGTGAAGGCCAACGTTCAGGAAACAGCCATAAACGCGGTTTTGAAGGCGGTCAAATGCCCTCTTATCGTCAAATGCCTAAATTAAAAGGTTTTAAAAATAAATTCAGAGTTGAATCTGCTTCAATTAATGTATCGGTATTAAATAATATTGATAGTGAAACTATAGATTTAGCTTATTTGCAATCAAATAAAAAAGCATCTTCTACCGCTTTAGCTTTAAGAATTCTTGGAAATGGTGAAATTACAAAGGCTGTTACAGTAAGAGCTAACTATTTCAGCCCGAGCGCAAAAGAAAAAATTGAAGCAGCTGGTGGAAAGGCAGAATTAATATAATGCAGCAAAATGTAGATTCCAATCAAGTTGTGCAAAATTTAATGGCCAGCTGGCAGGCAAGCGGATTAAAGCAAAAATTAATTTTCACATTTGTAATTATTGCGCTGTTCCGCTTGGGTGCGCAACTTCCTATATACGGTATTGATAATCGAGTATTTCAAGACCTTGCGTCGGGAAATAACTTGATTGGGTTTTTAGATATGTTTTCAGGCGGTGCTTTGGGTAAAGTTTCAATATTTGCTCTTGGTATCGGGCCGTTTATCACATCTTCAATTATTATGCAGTTAATGGCTGTTATCATTCCTTCTTTGGAGCGTGCTCAAAAAGAAGACGGTGAAGCGGGCAGACGAAAAATACAGCAGTTAACAAGGTTGTTTACGGTTGCTTTGGCGCTGTTTCAATCGGTAGTGTTTTCACTTGCTTTGTATAAATTACCCCATGCAATAATGCCGGGAGTTAACCCTGCGATGTTTTTTGTGGGTTCGGCAGTTGCCTTAACGGCAGGTGCAATAATTGTTATGTGGCTTGCAGAGTTGATAACTGAAAAAGGCGTAGGTAACGGCGGTTCTTTATTAATCTTTGTGGGTATTATTGCAGGTATTCCGCTGTATTGTAACAGTGCTGCAACGCAATTAACAAAAGACCCTGCTACAAGGCTTCCGTTTTTAATTCTAATGGCAATTTTTGTTGCGGCAATTATATTTGTTATAATTTTGCACGAAGCAGCAAGAAAAGTCCCTGTTGTATCTGCAAGAAGACAGGTAGGAAACAAAGTATATGGCGGGGGGAATACAAATATTCCTTTCAAATTAAATCCGGGCGGTGTTATGCCTATTATCTTTGCGGTTGCAATATTATTATTCCCCGCAACGGTTTTAGGGTTTGTTGAACACATGCAAATTCAAAATGTTATACTTGCCGGAATATTTAAAAAGCTCAGTTTCCTATTTTCGGCTTCAAGCCCTGCTTACCATGCAATATATTTTGTTTTAATTGTTGTGTTAACATTTTTCTACGCTTCAATTATTCCTTCAATGCAGCCAAAAGAAATTGCAAACAACTTAAAAAAATACGGTTCTGCAATTCCGGGTGTTAAACCGGGTAAACCTACAGCCGATAAATTAAATGAAATTTTATCAAGAATTACATTTATTGGCGCTATTGCCCTTGGTATAATTGCATTAATACCTACAGTAGCTACAAATGTTACGGGAATTGACGCATTCAGGGGTATCGGGGCTACAAGTCTTATCATCCTCGTTGGTGTAGCACTTGATTTTATAAATCAAATAAAAACTCATCTGCTGGCTAAAAACTACGAGAGCTTTTTACAGCAATAAATAACAAATAGAAGGTGCTGAAACCTCAGCACCTTTTTTAGAAGGATAAAATAAATGAAAAAAGTATTTATATTTTTAGGCCCGCCCGGTTCAGGCAAGGGAACACAAACTTCGCGTTTGGCAGATAAGTTATCCATACCGCACATTGATACAGGCTCTCTTTTGAGAAAAAATATAGAAGATAATACGGAACTCGGTAAAATTGCAAAAGGTTATATAGATAAAGGACATCTTGTACCTTTGAATGTTGTTGCAAGTGTAATAGAAGACAGAATTAAAAAAGAAGACTGCAATAACGGCTATATTTTAGACGGTTATCCGCGCTCTATTGAACAAGCGCAGGAACTTGTTAATATTTTAGACAGAGTTGGTAAATACAGCTTGAAAGATGACGCTGTTGCAATATATTTTGATATTGATAATGAAATATTAATTCAAAGATTGATAAATCGTCGTTCTTGCCCTAAATGCGGTACTATTTATAATCTCATATCTAATCCGCCTAAAATAATGGATTATTGCGATATTTGTGATACAAAATTAATCACTCGCAAAGACGATAACGAAGAAACGGCAAGAGAGCGATTTGTTACTTACGAAAAAGAAACTGCTCCTTTGTATGAATATTTTAAACAAATGGGTATTTTAAAAGAAATAGATGCCGATAAACCTATTTCTGAAATTTGGGAAGATTTAAAAGAACTTTTTTTGGAAGAATAAAACAACAGTCCGGTTTGTATGATTGCGCCGGACTTTTTAGCTTTTTTTGGCAATTTTTTATAACGTTTCGTTTTATAAAATTATATAAGAAGGGAAAGTTATGAAAGTTAATGCCGTTAATTCTAATGTTTTAAATAATAATACTCAAAAGTCTAATCGAAAAATAAACCAATCGAATTTTGACAGCGTTTCTTTTAGCTCAATGAAAAAAAATCAATTCAATGGGATTGATTTAGCGGTAGTTAATAAATTTAAAGCGCCGATTGAAAGATTTGACGGCAGGGAAGATTTGCAAAACTGGTGCAAAAATAAAATTCAAGAATTTAATAAAGATTATAAAGCAAAAAATGAAGATACAACTGTTCAAAGAAATGCTATATTGAGCGAGTGGCGCAATTATTTTGCAAAAGAAAATAAGGAATATACGCCTTCTCAAATGCTTTTAATCTTTGACGGTATTACGAAAAATCTGAACTATGATAATGACAATATACCCCCTGTTTTAAATAAGCGTGTTCTGGCGGATACAATTCAGCAAATTGAACATGAGCTTCGTGCAGACAGAAGTTTTAGTTTTAATTTCGGCAAAATTTATGCAAATAATTTAAGGGAATATTATGTATCTGATAATGAAACAGGTAACGGAAAAGATTATACAGGCTGGATTATTATACCTTCAAAAGAACATGACCCCTTAAATTTTGAAACAAATGTTGAAAAATTACAGGCTTTATCTCATAAAAGCTGGTGTACAAAAAGTCAAATGGCGCAGTCGTATCTGGAAAAAGGCGATTTTCATATTTATATGGAAGAAGGTAAGCCAAAGCTCGGTGTAAGGTTTGATGAATTTGATGAAATAGCTGAAATTCAAGGTGAAAAAAACAATACAAAAATTCCGCACAGCTATTTGGATATAGCAAAAAAACATGTCGAAGAAGGCGAATATTATCTTAGTGCAGACGCTGAAACGGAATTCAGAGAAGCCGAATATAAAAAAGATAAAATAAATGCCTTTTTGGAAAAACATAAAGATATTAAAAATTATTCAACAGAACAGATTTTATCTGCTGTCGGAATAGAATATGAAGTTGATAAAAAAGATAACAAAATTATATTACAGCATTATTCACAGCCTCGAGATTTTAGTTTTGATGATATAGGAATTGATGAAAATAAATTGTTTGCAAGAATAAAAATGATTAAAAACGGTGCAGATTTATTTGATTCAAATCTTAATAATCTTGGTGCGCTTGAATATATCAGGGGCGAATATAGCTTTGTAGGCACTAAATTGAAGTCTTTAGGCAATCTTAGAGAATTAAAAAGCGAAGATTTCAGATACCTTGGTAATGTATCGGATTTTGACAGTGTAAGAAAAATTAACGGTGATGTAAGTTATGATACTTTTGCTGATATACCTGCATTTAAGGATAAGACGGTTATTTTGCCTTCTGTAAGAAGCATAGAAGGAAGTGTTAATTTAAGCGGATTAAAAAAGGTTGATTTGACTTCACTTGAACAAGTTGCGGGAGATTTCGATATTTCAAATACCAAAAAGGTTCGTTTGGATAATTTAAGAGCTGTATATGGCGATGCTGATTTTTCTAATGCAGGACTATATAGGCTGGATAAATTACAAAAGGTTGAAGGGGATGTATTTTTGAACAATTGTCCCGTTAAAGATTTATCTTCCCTTAAATCGGCAGATGAAGTATATTTAGACGGCTCAAGCGTTATAAAAATAGGAATACCCGGTATATTGGATGATGATGACGATTTTTGTTTTTCCGATAGCTTCTTAGATGATTTTGAATATGACAGTAAAGATAAATTTAGTTCCTATTCTAATCCTTGGGGCAGCGGTTATGATGAAGGATTAAATTCTATAATAGATAGATATAGAAAGTTATAATTAAAGCGGGCTTAGGCCCGCTTTAGATTTTATTGTAATGCTTTTTTCTGATTATTATAAAGGTTAATTTGTCTTTCTAAGGTTTTTACTTTCAGGGTTCTTTCTGTTTCCGTAATATTTTTATCTTTTTTAACCGCAGTTAATTCTTTATTTAATTCGGTTAATTTTGAATCAATTTGTTTTAATTTTTCTGCTTTTTTGGCTGCGGCAGTTGTTGCTTGAGCTTTTTGTTGACTTTCTATATCTTGTTTAACGGCAGTTTTAACATCTTTTGCTGTTGTTTTAACTGCTGATTTTGTGTTTGCAATATCTTGTTTTACCGCGCTTTTAACTGCAGAACCAAAACTTGCCCCAAAAGAAACGCTTGTTGCCATAGTCATCATAAGTGCTATTGTTAATATTTTTTTCATAATTCTCTCCTTTTATTTCAAAAGTATTTTAGTACCTTTTGAATATATTTTCAAGTGGTGTTACCTATGTTTTATAGAACGATTTTTGATATAAAAAGTTCATTTATTTTAATTTTTTTATATTATAAATTACCCTTGAACCGGTGATAATTGACGCGCTGAATAATGCAAGGGCCAAACCAAGCCAAAAGCCTTCCAAGACAATATTTTTACAATATGCCATATAAAGCCCGAGGGGTATTGCAATTAATAAATAAGCAAAAAGCATTGTCAGCATAATAATTTTTGTATCTTTTAAACCTTTTAAAATACCGACGCATGCGCCTTGCAGACCGTCAAAAAATAAAAACGCCATTGCTATTTTAAGAATTTTTTCAGATAAAATTAAAACCTCGTTATCTTTTGAAAATATTGCTATTATTTGATTGTGCCATAAAATAAGCACAATAAATGTTATTGCGCAAACCGTTAAAACAAGTATGATATTTGCAATTGAATATTTTATTATGTTATTTTTATCTTTTGCACCGTTAAAATAGCCGATTTTAACCGAAGCGGAATTTGTTATTGATAAAACAATCATAAAAGTAAAATTTGCAAGACATAAAATTATATTATGAACAGCAGCAAATAAAGAAGAAAATTTGCCGATTATTATTGCCGTTAAGTTAAATCCTAAAAATTCAAAAAACATAGCTAAAGAAATCGGCATGCCGACTTTTAAAAGGTCTTTTATATATTTTTTTGAAACTGTGAATTTGTTTTTTAATAAAGGAATGCAATATATTAAAATTATTACAGCCACAATTGTTCTGGATAATAATGTGGCAATTGAAAGCCCCACAACCCCCATGGCAGGTATATTTCCATATCCAAAGGTAAGAATAATATTTAAAATAGTATTTAAAATTACCATAAAAAGCATTAGAAAGTTTGTAAATTTAACATGCTCGAATGCTTGTAAAAATTCTTTTACGGCAGTAAAAATTGCCACAGGAAATATACTTGGTGCGCAGATTGCAATGTATTTTTTTATATCGGGAAGCATATCAGGGCTTAAATTGATTAAATCAATATTATATAAAAATATTTCAATAAATAAGAAAAACGGTACAGATACAATAAGTGAAAAAAGAAGGGTTAATTTAAAATATCTTTTTGAAGGGATTTTTTGGCCTCTGAAATTTGAAATTACGGGACTGACGCTTAAAATTAAACCAATTGCGCCGATAATTATTGTCATTACTATAGCAGAAGCAACACTTATTGCGCCAAGTGCTACGGTCGAATATCTGCCTGCAACAATGGTGTCTGAAAAGCTGATTAAAATTTGCGCCAAATTACCGCCCAAAATAGGCAATGCAAGTTTGATTAAATCTGAAAAAATGGGTCTGTAAGTTTTTATCATAAACTTTTACCCGTATTAAAAATATCTTTTGGGTCTAATAATTTTTTAATTTCTTTCATTAAATTGTAGGCATTTTTTTCTATAGCATTTTTAAGATATTTTTGTTTATGAGTACCTATGCCATGTTCACCTGACAAAGTGCCGTTAATTGAAAGCGCGTAATAAAATAATTCATCTTTTAATTTTTCAAAATTATCTTTTTCATATTTTAAATCAAGTGCGAAATTTGGATGTATGTTGCCATCGGCGATATGCCCCATGGTGGCTGTTATTATATTATATTTTTTAGATAATTGCGCTATTTTATTAATTGTATCAACAATTTTATCGCGCGGAACAACGATATCTTCCGTAATAACATTGGGTTTCAATTGGGTTAATGCCGAAAATGCGCTTCTTCTCGCGCGCCAGATTTCTTCATTTTCCTGCTCATTTTTTGTTTGGGTAATATTTTTTGCATTATTTTTTAATAAAATTTCTTTTAAAATCTTTTTTTCGTTATTAACATTTTCTAAAAATCCGTCCAATTCTATTAAAAGCATTGCTTCTTTATCAACTAAAAAGTTACAAGGGTTAAATTTTTCAATTGTTTGAAGAGTTATTTTATCAATTAAATCAATAGTAGAAGGAATTAAACCTTTGTTTATAATTTCATTTGAACACTTGCCGGCTTCTTGCAGAGTGTCAAAATAAGCTAAAGTTAAAAGACGGGTTTGCGTTTTTGGCAGAAGTTTTAAGGTTGCCTTTGTAATAAGGCCCAATGTACCTTCTGAACCAACAAAAAGGCTTGTTAAATTGTAGCCTGTAACATTTTTGGATAAATCTTTTGCGGTTTCAATGATTTCCCCGTTTGATAAAACCACTTCTAAATTAATAATATAATCTTTTGTATTGCCGTATTTGAAGGTTCGAGGGCCGCCCGAACACAACCCTATAGCACCGCCTATTGTTGAAACGGCCAAATTAGAAGGATCGGGCGGGAAGAAAAGGCCGTATTTATCAAGCTCTTTGTTTAAATCTCCTATAACAACATTAGGTTCTACAATTGCCGTTAAATTAGTTTTGTTAATTTGAATTATTTTATTCATAAAAGAAAAATGAACAATGATAGAATTTTCTATAGGACGTGTTGAGCCGCAATGGTTTGTACCTTGTGCACGTGCAACAATTGAAACATGATATTTAGAGGCAACTTTAACAATATCCGATACTTCTTTTTTATTGCGCGGAAAAACCACAGCCAAAGGCAAAATCATCTTTTCAGGGTTTTGAGATGTGTCGTGCGCATAGACATATAAATCTTCTTTTTTAGAAAGAAAATTATGAGGAGCAATATGTTTTAATTCCTGTAAAAATTTTTTGTGATTTAAAGTCATAACCCTATTTTATTACAAACATGGTTTAAAGGATTAAATTTGTGGTATTATATAAAAGTATTTGAAGGAGTTAATTATGAAAAAAATATTATATACTTTGCTTGTAAGCTGTTTTATGAGTATGGCGCTTGCTGCTGATGTTGATTTTTCATCGGTTGTAAAATCTACATCAATGCCGTCTGACGCCGAAATTTGGGCTGTTGTTTCAAAATTTAATTTTGATAAAGAGCAAAAAGAAGCAATTTTCAAAGAAACAAAAAGAAAATTACAGGTCATGTATGCTTCTAAAAATACGGCTTCAACCAATGCACAATTGAACCAATCTTTAAATAAGGTAAAAAGCGACTCCGCAGTCAATGAATATATGGATAGCTCAATGAAAAATGAAGTATTGCAAGGTGTTTCATCATTGCCTTCAACAGCTTCAACAAAAACACAAACCTCTAAAACAACAACGAACGCTTCTAATGCAAGAAAAGAGCAATTCTCTTCAAAATCATTTAAAGCACAAAAACAGTCAAAATAGCTATCTTACTATTATTTCAAATTCATCTCCGCCTGAGTGTTTTAAGCGAACATTCTTTTTAGAATGTATTGTAATAAGGGATTTTACCTTGCAATCAGTATATCTTGACGCTTCAGGATATATGTAAAACAAGTGGAATGTGCGCTCTGTATCATTTAAAAGCAAGATTTTTTTTGATTTAAAAAA
>JAFVFO010000021.1 GCA_017475485.1 Candidatus Gastranaerophilales bacterium
CTCTTAAACATCTTTTTTCCTTTATACTTTGTATTCATTACTCTTAAACTCCGTATTCAAAAATAAGCATGCGAAAATTGCCTACAGCACCAGTGCCTAGGCCAAGCAAGCTCTTTTTGAGCATATCTTGACAATTCATTGTAAAATATCCTTTTATTTTGTGTTTGATAATAAATGGTCACTTAACAAAATACATAAAATGTTAAGTGGGTAATAAAAAATTACCTAAATATATAATACCACATTATTTGCATTTTTCAAAAAATTTGCATTTTTTGAGTGATTTTTTAATTTTTCTTAATTTTTGTATGGCTCAAATTCAACTATATCTTGATAAAATTTTCCACTTAACATTTTATGTATTTTGTTAAATGGATAATTTTTTATTCAACTTTTTTATCGGGGTTTAGGCTGAAATATTGACAACCGTTCCAGACAAGAATTTCATTTTGCGAAATATTACATTTGCCGTTTAAACAATCAAGCGTACCGTCAGGCTGTAAAGTGAAATGTTTGCAATTCTGGCAGGTTTTAAGGGTCATTCCTTTAGAATTTAATTTATATGTTATATCTTCTAAGGCATCATACATTCTTAAATAAGAATCTGTAACAATAAAGCGGTTGCCTTCTCTGAAAACAACTTTTCGCATACCGTCTTCCGAAACCAAATCCAGCTTGCAGGTGAAATCTTTTTTGCCGTTATTTACAATTGCATTAATCGTTGCGGAATTAATATTTTCTTCTTCGTATTTAGAATCAATAATAGAGCGCATTGTAATATTGTTTATTAAAATTTTAGTTTTTTGCCAAGTTAAACATAACGGATAAAACAAAAGCCAGAAAACCTCTTTGGGGTTTAGTTTAGAAGTTGCAACCGAAATTATAAAATTAACAGCTAAAAATACCCCCAGCACAATAACCGCCTTTTGCGGAATATGATGAGGCATATATATTGTTGAAAATAATAAAAATAAAAAACCGAACAATACAACAAGTGAATTTGGCTTTAGCAAAAATAAAATAAATTCCCTAAAAGCATAATTTTTAACGACTAATAACGGGAAATAGTGCGTAAATAGTGAGATTTTATTTTTAATTGAAGGGGATGAAAAATCATAATTTTTAACATCAATTGCCGTTATTATATATGGCGAAAAGGATGTTTTTATTCCGTTTGAAGCTAAATCAAGGGAGTATTCAAGCTGTGCGTCTTTATCTTCGATTGCAACATAGCCAATTCGTTCCAATACATCAGAAGAAATGACGAAATTTTCCCCGTCAATGCGGAAAGGAAGGTCAAACATTTCTCTTACAATGCTGTGTGTAATGCTGTTATATTTTAAATATGAAGATATAATTGCATGTTTAATTTTTTTGGCAAGCTGATTTTTTTCGTTCATTGAAACCTTTGCGCCTGTAATTGCGCAATTGGGGGTTACTGTTTTATTTATATTTTCTAAATATTTTTCACCAACCATACGGTTAGCACCCAGAAAAATATAAGCGTCAAACTTATTTTCGGGAAGCATTTTTTGAATTAATAAATTAAGGGCTTTATCCTTTGAAAAATAATCCGGATTTTGAATATTGTGTATCCTTGCGCCCATGGAAAAATCGCGCATTGGCGCGGTATCATTTTCTTCTATTTGATATGCAACATGGACTTCGTAATTTTCTTTATCATAAGTTTGATTATTTAATATATTTAATAGTTTATCCAAATTTTTATCTTTATGTGTTGCGTAAATCATTACACATAATCTATTCTTATCAAGTGCAAGGTTTCTGGTTTTTTCGTGCATATCAAAGAATTTGTCAATATCGTTAGCCTTGATAAAGAAAAAAAGCTGGTAGAAACAATAAATGAAAAGATATATGATTAATAATACAAATATTGTGTCGAATATAATCATATCTGTATTTTATAAAAAAGATGAATAAAAATCTAGCTTTTTTTATATGACAAGGTTATAATTGCACTATGATAACATTTTTAGGGCAATGTGTTGAAAATTTTATTACGGCTGTGAAATATACTCTGAAGGGCAATGTGCGCTTGAAAAGTGTTGTATCACAGGTTGCTTCAATAGGGTTTGATTCGCTCGGCATTTGCATGGCGATAGTTTTTATTGCCTCTTGCGTTATAGCTCTGCAGGTTGCAAATCAATTTTTAATGTCGGGCGGAGAAAGCTATATTGGCGGGTTTTTGGCGGTTGCATTAATTCGTGAAATTGCCCCCGGCTTTGTCGCACTTGCACTTGCCGCACGCGCAGGTACGGCCATTTGCGCTACTGCCGCAAATATGCAGGTAACAGACCAAATTGACGCAATAGATGTTTTAAAGGTTGATTCTGTCGGATATTATTTTGCACCGCGCATTATTGCAGGGGCAATAAGCGTTTTTTGTATTGTTTTATTGGCCGAATTAATCGGTATTTTAGGCGGTGCGGTTGTTTCATATTTTTCAATAGGGCTTCATCCCGTAAGATACTTAAATTCTGTTTGGCTAATGCTTGTTATGAAAGATGTTTGGGTTAGCCTTTTAAAAGGTGTGATTTTCGGTGCAATAGTTGCACTTGTGTGTTCAACAGTCGGATACAACACCAGAGGCGGAGCTAAAAACGTCGGCGAATCTACAACAAAATCCGCAATTTTATGTACGGTTTATATTTTAGTTGCAGACTTGATAATAGGCATTTTATTTTACATGAACCCCTAAGGTATAAACATCTTCAAAAATATAGACCATATCACCTAAATATCTTGCAATAGCGCCGTTTTTTTGAAATCCCCACTTTTTTACAATATTCGGAAGTTTTTTATTTTCCTCAGGCAGGGTAATTCTTAGCGCTTCAAGGCTATTTTCTTGTGCTATATTTTTCAATTCTTCAATAATTTTATTTGTAAAATGAAGTTTTCTAAACCTTTTTAATAAAAATATTTGGGAAATATTAAGCATGCCTTCAACTATTTTAAGCGAAACCTCGCCTATATCTTGACTTTCGTGCCTAATAATGTAATACATAAAGACTTTTTCTTTTATTTCCCTTGAAATTGTTTCGGGATTATTGAAATATAATATATCAGGCATTAAATCATAAGAAACAATATTCATATAAAATTCGCGCAAAAAAAGGTTTGAAAGTTTAATATAGCTTTCAATTCTGATTTCATCTTTCGGTTTAATTTGAATAAGCATAATTTGATTATATATGCTATTGCCTTTTTTTACAAAAGAGAATAAAATTCTATTAATAGTGTAAGTTGTAACTGGATTGGAGAGGGTGTAATGACCGCAGAATTAAGAAGTAGCAGAATCTTATCTCATATAGAGAATAAAACGGCAATGTATGAAGAAAGAATAGCACTTGGTATTAAAGGTCAATACGGCTGGATAGAATTTACATACAAAGGACTTGGCTTATTATCAAGAAAAATTGCAAGATATTTAATTGAAGATGTAGGATTTAAAAAAGGTACAGGAGTTGCAATACTTTCTGAATCGCGCCCTGAATACGGTGCTTGCGTATTTGCTTCTGTATTATCAGGCGGGGTTACAATTCCTTTAGATATTAAATTATCTAAATACGAATTAAAATCAATTTTATCCGATTGCTTGCCTGAGGTTATGCTTGTTTCGCAGCATTATTTAGATACGGCATTAGCCTTGCAGAAAGAAATTCCCGAAATTAAAAATATTATTTTAATTGATGAAAATTCGCATAACAAAGAAATTGTGGATATTTATTCCCTGCCTGATAAATATGACGCTAAATGGCGTCAGAGAAGTTCTAAATCCACTGCATTTATAATCTATACATCAGGCACAACAGGAAAACCAAAAGGGGTTGAGATTTCTTTCAAAAATGTAAATGCACAATTGGAAGATTTGACAGATATTATTGAAATTCTTTTACCGAAAGGCAAACGCGTTACAATGCTTTCGATTTTACCTATGAATCATCTGTTTGAAATGACTGTCGGTTTTTCAACTTTCTTGAATTTCGGACATACGGTTTATTACACAACAAGCCTGAAACCTAAAGATATTTCAGACATTATGAAAGAAAAGAAAATCGAATTTATGATTGTTGTACCTGCGTTTTTAAAACTTTTAAAAGCGGGTATTGAAAAACAAATCAAAGCACAAAGCAAATTTGTCCAATTTATGTTTAATTTAATGCTTCATATAGCTGATTTTATTCCTTCATTTGAAATCAGAAAAATGATGTTTAAAAAACTTCATGAAAATATGGGCGGACATTTCTTTGGCTGTATATCAGGCGGTGCACCGTTAGATGTTGAGGTGGGTAAATTCTTTAAACGCATTGGTATTAAAGTTTATCAAGGATACGGATTATCTGAAACCAGCCCTGTAGTTGCCGTAAATGTTGATAAAAAGAATAAATTAAATACCGTAGGCCGTCCTTTAAGACATTTTGAAACATATATTGAACCTAAAACAGGCGAATTATGGCTAAGAGGGCCTTCTATTATGAAGGGTTATCATAATCAGCCTGAAATGACAGCAGAAGTTATAGATAAAGACGGCTGGCTTCATACGGGTGATATTGCACACATTGATAAAGACGGCCACATTGTAATAACCGGCAGAATTAAGAATATGATAGTGTTACAAGGTGGTAAAAAAGTATTCCCCGAAGAAGTGGAAGCAATTTTAGAAAAAAGCAACTACATTTCGGAAGTGTGTGTTCTCGGCACATCAAGAACCTTTGGTTCTAAAGACGGTACTGAAGAAGTTACGGCTGTTGTTGTTCCAAAACAGGAATTATACGGCACATATTCGGATGAAGATATTGAAAGAATGGTTAAATTAGATGTTAAGAATTTATCTGATAATTTAGCTCAATATAAACGTCCGACAAATGTTATAATATCTAAAAAAGAACTTCCTAAAACAACAACAAGAAAAGTAAAAAGAAAAGAAGTTAAAGAGCTTATCAATGTATAAAAGTCCGATTTATTCGGACTTTTTAATTTACTTCTTTTTTACCCAATCTGCAAGAATACAGCAAAGTTCTTCTTGTGTATCTGCATTTTTTAAAACATGTATTGTCGTATTTTCATTCACTTGCGCTTGTGAAGTAACAGATTGTGCGTATTTTAATTCTTTTTTAAAAACCATATCAAGAGTTTTTAATTTATGAGTTTTTCTAAAATCAAAATTCAAAACTTCAAATGCCCATTTAATGTAATTAGAATTATTGACGTGCTGATTTACATCTAAATCATCAAACCTTGCTTCGAAGTTTTTTTGCCTGTCTATACGCTCAAGAGGCATTATTTTTCTATATTGCAAATCATCAGCTCGTTTTGCCCAGGGCTTGATATTTGGATTATCAGATAATTTTGAAGCAATTGATACCATTGATTTTGTATTCAAATCAATTAAACCCCATGAGCTTGTTGCGCGGGCAATTGTTTTATTTCCATGTTCTATTTTAAAATCACGCAATGCAAAAAGTTTATTATATCCTTTTGCATGGGTTGAAAGTGTTATATCATATATCTTTTCGGGATAATCTGCAAACTCTATATGATATTTTAACAAAAACCATGCAACATTATTTTTAATGTTAAAAGTATATCCGAAGCCGAATTTTTCTGCATTATCAGAAGCCAAGTCTTGCATAAAATTAAGCAAGACTTGGGGTTTTAAAGTATGACTGCAGTCAATTTCCGAATATCTTAATTTGAATTTTTCAGTTGAAATCATATCTGTCATAGTGAGAAATCTTCTTCTGCCGGAAGTTCATCAGGAACCTTTTCTACCCATTTTTTAACATTATCAGGTGCTTTTGTCCAGTTAACAGCTAACAGACCGCGTTGTACCCAGATTAATTCTTTAAAAAATTCGTATTGTGAATTAAGTGAATCTATCTTAGCTGCAAAATATAGCTGTTGAGCATCTGCAATTTGATTTATGGGAACTTCTCCGAGCAAATATTTAGCCTTTACTGTTTGATAATTTTCAGCTTGAGCAAACATTGCCTTGTAGGATTTTTCAATCATGAAGTATTTTGAAATAGCTCTGTTTACAACCGAACGAACAGTCATTTCAATTTCTTCGTTAACTTCTTCAAGATATGCTTTTAGCTCATTTAATTCAGACTTGCAGCGCGCAATTTCAGCGATTTTGTGACCGCCTTCAATTGGTTTCCATTCGGCAGCCAATAATAATCTTGTTGAATTCTTATCTAAATTAAGCCAAGGTGTACCAAGCATACCGCCTGTCATTGCATAAGTTGAAGCCATTTGCAGGTTGCCTTCTCTTTGGTAAGGAAGTGTTCTGTCAAATTGTGTTGAATGTTCAAGTGATAATTTTGCACTCGGTAAGAAGAATTTTTGTGCATAATTGCCCATTTCTACCTTCTTCATTGCGATTGCTGCTTTTAATTTTGCGGTTTCAGGAGACAAATATTTTACCTCATCAACAAGCATATCCGTAAATTTACCTAATTTTTCAGGGTTTCTTACATGGTCAATAATATGTAAATCAGAAGTAAAGAAAGCAGGATCGCTTGCTGTGAGAGGTTTAAATTGAAAATCTTCTTTTTGATTTTTGTTTAAAAGTTTATTTATCTGAATTTTTGTATTTTTGTATTCAGCCTGCATTGCAAGAAGTCTTTTTTCCGCTTCGGATACTTCACCTGCCCAGCGCAAAACTTCTTCATATCCGCATTTGCCTGTTTTTTCACGAACTCTTGCGATTGCAAGGTTTTCTCTGGTTTCTTGAACGGATTCTTCTTGAACTTTAATCATGTTTTCAAGCATTAAAGTATCAATATATAAGGTTGCAACTTGATATTCAACATTTGCTTTGGTCAGAGCATATTCCGCCTTATCAAATTTCAATTTTTTATGTTTTAAAAGAATATTTGAAACTAAATCAGGAGAATATAATACCTGATCCATTGCAACCGTAAATAAACCTACATGCTTTGGAACATCCGAATATGATGTTGCGTAATCTTTGTTATATGTTTGATATCCCAAATCTATTCTTAAAGTGGGAAGATATCTCATATATGCACTTGCTACAGATCTTCTTGCAGCAGAAATTAAATATTTTTTTCTGGCCATATCAAGGTTTGAATTATCAAGTGTTGTAATAAGAGCATTTAAGTCGTATTGCGCTAAAGGCTTATTTGATAACGTAACCGCATTATTTAATAGTCTTAATGGCGGTACATAACCTAATGCTTCACCGGTATCAGAATTGTAGAAAATTATTTTATCATCATAGAACGGTATTTTTTCATTTTTTACGGCATTTCCATGTAATACTCCATGGATAGAAAACGAAGTTGCTTCTGCGAGTTTTTTATCAACATCAAATGTTGAAGTACCAAGCATAGCACCTATTGCTACATCTTCTTTTCCGACAGACGAGAAAGAAGGCAGTTTTCTTGAATTAATTTCTTGGTATAACTGCGCTCTTTGTTCTGTGGATAAATTGTATAAAGGAGTTACAAACACAGCATCAATATCTGAAGGCATTTTTGCCAAAGAAGCCGAAATATTTGAGTTAACAGGAACTACGGTAAAATTGATATCGCAATTTTTGTCTTTTAATTTTTTAGAAACTAATGTATTCCAGTCTTTAGTGGTTTTATAGTAGCTTTCATTCATTAAGATTGCCGCTTTTTGAATGTCAGGTACGAGTTTTTTAAATGTTACAAAGTCGTTTGCCATTTGCTGCATAGGATTAAAGAACTTATCCCCAAAATCGCGAAGACCGTATTGGTCAATTGTTACGACATACTTATTTTTGTTTTTCTTTTCAGAATAATAAACACTTGACATATACCCAAGTGAAATAACCATTCTTGCGCGTGATAACAATGCTTTATCCGACGCCGAAATTGCGCCTTTTTGACTCCAATCTCCGACAAAAACTAAATCCTTAGGGAAGTTTGCCTTGTAATCGGGAAGCAAAGAACGGGTAATTACCTTTTGAAAAGTTTGAAGCACCTGTTCATTTTTATCCGAAGGGCCGTCAAATACAAACGCAAGTTCTATTGATTTTGCATTTGGTGCGGGTTTTTGTGCTTGTTGATTGGGTGTTGTTGTTTTTTTAGCTTGAGTAGCAGAGGCTTTTTTCTTTGCTTTAACATTACTTGCTTCTACGATAGCAAATGCCGCGCCTCCATGCATAAACAACATTGCGCCAACCAGTAATACACATGCCAATTTTTTCATATTCCAAACCTCTATAATCTCGTTTGCATAAGTTAATGGTAGCAGAAAATAAATATATGTATATGATATGGCTGTAAAGTTTACATTTGATTACAAAAGAAAAATAAAATCAAGATATATCCGTGTTTTAGCCGTTCCAATTTTCATCAGAACCAATAATTTCTACTTTTTGTTTTGCACCGTTAAGCCAAAAGGCAAGTTCCCCGAAAGTAGAGCCAAATGAATACACGGCGGATTTAGCCCTGCTTAAAAGATATAAATCGCTGACTGCATCAATCATGGAATTATAATTTTTATTTTCTAATTCAACAATTTTACTGCCAAATCTATCTTTAAAGGCTTTTGATACTTCAGTATTCATGGCCGATAAAAATATTTTTGAATTATCAGGCATGGCTTTTAATTTATCAAAAAACAATTCTAAGTTTTCATTTCTGTTAAAACTCTGCCAATCCTTGTTATTTCTTATTTGAAGCGCATAATCATAAGTTTTATCATAATTTTTAATTCTTTCAGATACCTGCTTGGAAGGTTTTACATTTTGAAAAAAATTATTAAAATATTCAATTGCTTCTTTGGGAATTTCATTATATTTTAAGCTGATATTTTCATTTTTCAAGGTTTTAAGGGCGCATGACGGCCCATAAATTAATATAGAATTTTTTGCTTTAATATTTTGGACTTCCTCTATTTTTTCAAATTCATTTATTATTGTATTTGTTTTAATATCAAAAATTTCATTTAATTTAGCACTGACCCAATTTTTTGTATCCCAGAAAATATTAATCTCACGCGGTGTAAAATAGCTTAATACGTTAATAAGCCCAAAAAGTCTGTTACCTATACCTGCTCTTGGATCTGTAACTATATTAACAGTATCAATGTGCTTCGGCCTAAGCTGAAATTTCATCTTAATGCCGAAAATTCTATACATTACATGCCAGCCGCTGTAGAATGCGCTAAAATATTTATCCATGGATTATCCTTTCAAATGTTTATATAATATCATAGTTATTTATGATTATGTTTTATGTTAAGATAATATAGATATTGCGATTAAATTTAATAAACGAAGGAGAATAAAATGATTGTAGTAATGCGCCATGGCGCTTCAAAAGAAAATGTAGATAATGTAATAAAATTTATCGAGTCCAAAAACAGAGTTGCCCATGTTTCGCAAGGGGAATCGCATACAATTATCGGTGCAGTGGGCGAAAGTGACATAGACCCCAGAGAATTTGAACTTTTAGACGGCGTTAAAGAAGTTGTTAAAATTTCATCCAGCTATAAACTTGTTTCAAGAATTTTCCAACACGAGGATACCTTAATTGAAGTGAACGGTGAAAAATTCGGAGCAGGCCATGTCGGAATGATTGCAGGCCCTTGCACAATTGAAAACGAAGAACAAATTGAAGAATGCGCAAGATTAATGGCAAGCTATGGCGTTAAAATAATCAGAGGGGGTGCTTTTAAACCTCGTACATCCCCGTATTCATTTCAGGGATTAGGCGAAGAAGGTTTAAAATTAATAAGACGTGCCGCAGATAAGTATAATCTTGCCGTTGTATCGGAAGTTATGGAAATAGGGCAAATTCCGCTTTTTGAAAAATATGCGGATATGCTTCAGGTTGGTGCAAGAAATATGCAGAATTTCAACCTGTTAAAAGAATTAAGTAAAATTAATAAACCAATAGTTTTAAAAAGAGGATTATCCGCAACAATAAATGAATGGCTTATGGCTGCAGAATATATTTTATCGGGCGGTAACAGAGATGTTATACTTTGCGAAAGAGGAATAAGAACATTTGAAGTTGCTACAAGGAATACTCTTGATTTATGTGCAATTCCTGTTGTTAAAAAATTGAGCCATTTACCGATTATAGTTGACCCTTCGCATGGTACAGGTTTAAGAGATAAGGTAGAACCAATGTCTTTAGCTTCTGTTGCGGCAGGCTGCGACGGACTTATGCTTGAAGTACATAATAAGCCTGAATGCGCATTGTGTGACGGCGCGCAATCGCTTTATCCCGAACAATTCAATGAACTATATAAAAAACTCAAGGTTTTAGCACCTGTTGTAGGTAAAACATTTTAATTAAAAGGAGCTTTTTTATGAAAAATGTATTAATTATTTCTTCATCACCCCGCAAAGGCGGAAATTCGGATGTTTTATGCGACGAATTTTTAAAAGGGGCGCAAATTGCCGGAAATAATGTTCAAAAAATCTTTTTAAGAGATAAGAAAATTAATTATTGTACAGGCTGCGGTTTTTGCAATACTACTGATTATACAAAATGTTCTCAAAATGACGATATGCCTGAAATATTAGATAAAATGGAACAAAGTGATGTAATAGTTTTTGCAACGCCGATTTATTTCTATGCAATTGCAGGGCAGATGAAAACATTTATAGACAGAATTTGTTCAAGATATACTCATCTTGATAACAAGGAATTTTATTATATTATAACAGCGGCCGATACATCTAAGTCGGCAATACAATTTGCACTTGGTGAATTCAAGGGTTTAATGGCATGTTTAAATAATCCGGTTGAAAAAGGTTATTTGTTTGCAGGCGGTGTTTGGAAAAAAGACGAAATTAAAGATACTCCATACATTAATCAAGCATTTGAAATGGGAAAAAATATATAATAAAAGCCGGTATTAATACCGGCTTAATTTTATCTTTTATTTGCAACTGTCTGGGTTGTTTTTTCTATAGAAAAATAATTTTTTGTACTGTCTATAATTTCTTTGAACTTTTGAGCAACGGCACCGGTTGATTCTTTTATAGATGAAGTCTGAGGGATAGTAATTTCAGGCTTTGTTTCTTCGTTTATCGTTGTATCTTTTAACATTTCTTTTGCTCTTTCTGTTGTGACAAAAAAGTCAGGATACAAGGTCATAAGTGCTTTATCCATTAATAAAGCGGTGCTTGCCGTTTCATTATCTTCTTTGTATTTTGTCATAATTTCGCATAACAAATTCAGCCCGAATGCTTGTCTTAGAACTTCATCACTTGGCGTATCATCATTTTCGTTCCAATTTTTTACAAATGTATTATTGTTGCGTTTAGTGACTATGTAATGACGTTCTTTATTTTTAGAATCAACCATGAATTCCGAATGTGTTGCTATAAATACATAGTTATTGCGCCCTATTCTTAAAAGTTCCTCTCTCATATATTTAATTCCTGAAGGGTGCATGTGAATTTCAGGTTCGTCAATTAAGATTACATTATTTTTTAATGTGTGGTTATTATTTTCTGCAGATATGCTTAAAATAAGAGAAATAAACTGTTTAAAACCGTCACTTCTATCTGACATATAGAAGGAATTTACCTCATCAGCTTCATCGAAAATATAAACCGATAATTTTAAATCATTTTGAATTTTGAATTTAAAAATAACTTTACTTTCGGGCCATATTTTGAAAATATATTCGGTTACGGCATTTTCAAGAACTTTTTCAAGTTTATTTATGTTTTTAGGGCTTGTTGAAAGCGAATCTATTGTATTTTTAATTTCTTCTTTTGTACTCATATCAGCTAATTTAAAGATATTTTTCAAAGGAAGACATATATCGTTATTTTCCTTAAACTCTTGAAGGTCAATTATTTGTGTAATCAGATACTCTTTTGAATAAGTCCATTTTGAAAGGTTGAGCTTATTTTTTTCCATTATTTCCGAATATATGTCATTTAAAATCTGGCTCAATTCTTCAGGATTTAATTTAATATATGTTGAATTTTCTTCATTTTTAGGTAATTCTTTTTCGTTAATAATTTCATACTTTTCGTTGGAATCGTTAAGCACTCTGAAATAATATTTGCTTAAAACATTGTCCGAAGGGAAATTTACAAGAACATTGATTTTTGATTTAAAATTTTTATTTCCTTTTGAAAGATAAATATTTTTTTCTACGGCGCTAACATTTATAGCAGATAGAAAATCTTCGCAAGTTCTTGTTTTTGTTCTTATAACATCTTGCCATTCTTCATTGTTTTCAAAGGAATATGTATAGAAAAAGTTAATGCGGTCGGTTTTATCATTTTGTGCATTTTTAAGTGCTTCATAATTGTATTCTTCTTCCGGTTCTGTTAAAAAATGAATTGCTTCTAAAAGATTAGATTTTCCGGTTTCATTTCTGCCCACAAATATTGTTGTATAGCTTTTTGCATGCATTTTAACTTCTATTGTAACGTCTTTTATTGATTTGTAATTTAAAATTCTGATTTTGCTTAATTTCATTTCTACCTTCCTGACTTGTGATTGCAAAATAATAAAAATGGGGAATTTTATTAAAACAAAACGTGAAAAAAAATATTTTTGCGCAACATTTTTAAAACTTTGTGAAATATTATGATATTTTACCAAAAAGTGCTTTAATTATAATGTGGGTATTTGGAATTAAAAATAAATAGGAAGGATAAAATTATGAAAAAAATATTACTAACCCTGAGCATTATGTTATTATTGTCAGGGTTTTCCGCAGCATTTGCTCAAAAAATTGCAGTTGTTGATGTTCAAGCCGTTGTAAATAAATCTGCACAAGTGGCAGAATTAAAGAAAGAACAAAAAGCAAAAATGGCAGATTTGGAAAAATGGCTGGAAACTGTTCGCGCAGATGTAAATAAACAGCAAACAGCCGAAGGCAAAGAAAAATTATTAAAGAAATATAATTCCGAATTTGCAAAGAAAAAAGAAACCATTGCAAAAGAATATAAAACAAAACTTTCCGCAATTGATAAAAGTATAACAGAAACCATTACTTCAAAAGCAAAATCGCTCGGTTACGACATGGTAATATCTAAATCCATGGTAATTATGGGTGGAGATGATATTACTGCCGAAGTTCAAAAAATTGTAAAATAGTTATTTAATTACAGCAATACCGCTTTATATGAAGCAACTCAGACATAAAATCTAATTTCTAAAAATTAAAGAGGATACCAATCGGTATCCTCTTTAATTAGCGGGAGACGAGGCTTTTCTTTGATTTTGACAACTCGAAAATTTAGCATTCCATTTCGTTTTGCTAAAGCAAAACTTCATTCCATAAATTTTCTCAAACAGACGGGCTCACGACGTCCTTCGGACTGTTCCGCCCTAGTCAAAATCCGCCGAAATCGCCTATAATGCTAACGCATTATGCGAGTTCTCAAAACTCAATTTCCAAAATAATTAAAGAGGATACCAATCGGTATCCTCTTTA
>JAFVFO010000022.1 GCA_017475485.1 Candidatus Gastranaerophilales bacterium
ATTTTTATAAATGTTTGATTTAGTATTTTCTTAATTAAGTAGGCCGGGTTGGAATTAAAAAACTTACCGGCGAGTACATATAAATTAAGGAGAATGCAAATGGCATCAAAAAATTTTTTATTCACTTCTGAATCAGTGACATAAGGTCATCCTGACAAAGTTTGCGATCAAATTTCAGACGCAATTTTAGATGAATTTTTGACAAAAGATTCAAAATCCCGTGTTGCGGCAGAAACAACCGTTACAACAGGCATGGCGCTTGTATGCGGGGAAATTACTTCTAACTGCTATGTAGATATTCCTACAATTGTTAGAAATACCATTAAAAACATAGGCTACAACGGAGAAGAAGGCGGTGGCTTTGATTATAAAACATGCGCCGTTTTAACTTCAATTGATGAACAATCAACCGATATCGCTTCAGGCGTAAATAAGGCCGTTGAATCAAGAAACGATAACTCGGAACAAACAACTGATGAAACACTGGATATCGGCGCAGGCGATCAAGGTATCATGTTTGGTTATGCATGTGATGAAACACCGGAATTAATGCCGCTTCCCATTTCATTAGCACATAAATTAGCATACAGACTTGCACAGGTAAGAAAAGAAAAGCTCGTTAACTACTTAAGACCCGACGGCAAAAGTCAGGTAACGGTTGAATATAAAAACGGTCGTCCGTACAGGATTGATACTATCGTTATTTCAACACAGCATGACCCTGAAGTTAACGGCAAAACAGACAACAAATCAATTCAAGATATCATAAGACACGATATGATTGAACTTGTAGTAAAACCTGTATTTGCAAATTACAATATTAAACCTGATGAAAAAACTCAATATTTAATTAATCCTTCAGGAAGATTTGTAATCGGCGGCCCTCAGGGTGACGCAGGCCTTACAGGCAGAAAAATTATCGTAGATACTTATGGCGGTTATGCTCGTCATGGCGGCGGTGCTTTTTCAGGAAAAGACCCAACCAAAGTTGACCGCTCCGCAGCTTATGCAGCACGCTGGGTAGCAAAAAATATTGTTAAGGCAGGTTTAGCTACTAAATGCGAAATTGAACTTGCTTATGCAATAGGAAAATCGCAGCCTGTATCTATTTTGGTTGACACATTCTCAACAGGCAGATTACCTGATGAAGAATTATCCAGAATTGTTAAAGAAACATTTGACCTTAGACCTGCCGCAATTATTAAACAATTTGATTTAAGAAATTTACCGGCTAAAAATGGCGGAAAATTCTATCAAAGACTTGCTGCTTATGGTCATGTGGGCAGAGAAGACTTCTATATTCCTTGGGAAGATACCAAAATGGCTTCAACTCTTGCTCAAAAAGCCTCTATGACTACAGCAGTATAATATGCGACATATTAAAGAAACAAATACAATTTCAGAATTATTAAATACTTTTACCTTTGGGGATAATAGCTCCAAGGGTAAAAGTTTATCTGACACAATTAAACAATCTACGGTATTTTCTTTCTGGGAAGATATAATAGGTGCAAAACTTGCAAAATATACAAAGCCGATTAAAATAAAATATTCAAAGCTCTATTTGAGCGCAAAATCACCGGCTTTAGTGCAAGAACTTAATCTGAGTAAATCAAAAATTCTAAAAAAAATAAATACATATTCAATGGCACTGGGTATAAGCATTAAAGATTTAGTTATTGATTATAAAAATTACACAGAAAACTCTGAACATGAAATACCCCAAGATGAAAAACTTAATTATTATAATGAAGAAAGTTTTTCCGATATAGAAATAGATGAAAATTACAAAAGCGAAATAAGAAATAATATAGAAAAAATAAATTTTTTATCTGAAAATCAAAAAGAAAAACTCATTAATAAAATATATAATGCTAAAAAAGCATTCATAAAAAGAAACGAAGACTGGACAAAATAAAATAAGCATGCTATAATTTCAATCGTCACAAATTTGAGGATTAAAATGATTAAATTTATCAACAACATTATAGAACAACTTCGACGTATCGGCTTCTTTAGGCAAAGAGGTCCGGTTGTTATTCCTGTTAGAAATGATAAATAATTAACAACTTTTTCATTAAAAAAGACCTCTTTAAAAGGGGTCTTTTTTATTTGTAAAAATTAGTTAATTTAAGCTCTGAAAAAGGCAATTTAAAATATTTTTAAACGTTAGTACAAAAGTGAAAGGTTAAAAATGAAAATGCGAAGACTAAAAGAATTCAAAATCAACGCACAAGTTCAAAGATTAATGAACTTAATTTGGGGACTATAATTTTTAACTGAGAAGGAAAGAAATGAAAATACCGAGCATTATAACAAACGGCGCAGTAAATTTATTATCGGGACTGTCAAACAACAAAGATTCAATTGTCCCGATGGCATTTAAAGATATATTATCAGACTGTGTAACCGTCACAACATATAAGAAAAAAGGCGGAAACGACGACCCAAGGGAAAAAGCCATTGAAGAATTCGGAACAGGGGCATTTTGGCTTTTTGGAATACCCGTCATAAAAGGATTAATCAACAAAACACTGTATCCATTATTAAAATTAAACCCTGATTTAGATTTAAGATTATTAAAAGATAAAGAAAGATTTAACAATGTCTTGAAAAACGCAAAAAGCCTATCTCAAGAAGGAAATACCATTGCGCTTAAAGACTTAAATGTATTGGAAACTTTAAAAAATAAAAACTCCGTACTTGGTATGTTTACAAATGAACAATTGTATAAAGGTTTATTTGTTACTAAATTTTTAACCGCAACAGTTGCTACCGGCGTTATTTTATCAAAAATTATTAAATATAAACAAAAAACCACGAAAGACAGAATTAATAACGACATAGCGCAAGAAAAAACAAAACAGCAAAGCAATAAAACAACACTGGATAAAAGCGTGAAAAACTCACAAATTTATCAAATGTTCACATCAAGCGAAAATAAAAATAGTCCTAACCCTTCATTTACGGGCATAGGCGAATTATTTATGTATAATCCTATTGCAAATACTTCGCTAATGGATTGTGTTATTACAGGCACAAGACTTAAAGAAGCAAGACATGGTGAAAGAAAAGAAGTTGCGCTTAAAGAAGGTTTCCAGATTGCGTTTGTATATTTAATTGCAAGACCGCTTCAATTGCTGTTTGAAAATATAGGCTCAAAACACAATCTGCCGATAGGCATGGATCCTAAAATATTATTCTCTAAAGATGCAAAAGAAAATATTATAAACGCATATAATACCGCAAAGGAAAACGGTTTATATGATATAGTAGCCAAAATTGAAGCAGAAGAAAAGCAAAATAAAGCAAGTCAAAATATATTGACAAAAATTAAATCAATAATAGCAGGTAACGGCGCTTCCGAAAAACAAATTCAGCTTGAAAATGATTTAATTAAAAAAGTATATGAAATTGCAAAAGAAGATATGAATAACCCGTTAATCAGCGTATTGAAAGAAAACGGAACAATTTCCGTTGTAAAAGATAAAGCTACGGCGCAAAGTGCAATCAGCTTTATTCAATACCTTGATGAAGGTGAATTAAAAGGCGCACTCAACAACATTGGTGATTTATCTAAAAATATTTCTAACTTGTCAGGTATAAAACTTTACAAAGTTTTAGCAGTTATCGCAAACCTTGCAATAGGCATAACCGCAACAGGTGCGGTTGAACCGTTAACTGCGATATGGCTCAGAAAAGCATTAAACAACGGCGATAACAGAAACCCAGCAATTGTGGAACAGGAAAGAAATATGAAACTGCAAGCACAAAAAGGCTAGACTTCGATAAATAATTTTCTGCCGACAATATTTGGTTTGCCGTTATAATAACCCGCAAAATATCCGCCTGCTACTGGCTGATTTTTGCCGTAATAAGCACTTGTTCCAAAGGAAGTTGATAAAAAAGGATTTGCATTTTCCGAATTACTTGAAAACGGATTGTAAGATACTTCTTTATTTTTAACAGGAGCAACATTTGTTCCCGATAAAGATTTTGACAAAGCTGAAACAAGATTAGTTAACACAATTAAACCCTTTATAAATATATTAAATATTTAATAATAATTTTAACAAAGTCAACAATTAATGAAATCAAACTTTTGTATGGAATTAAAACGCTTTTGTTACGAAAAATTAAATAAAATGCTTTTTATTATTGTTTTATATTCAAATTTAAAATATTATGATACAATTAAATCATAGGGATGACTTATATTCATTTAATATATAAAAATCACTGTCCCAAAAGGCAGCAGACAACAAGAGGATTGGAAAATTAATACTTTATTTTATATACTACTCGCATTATTGCTTACAGCAAGCGCCATAATGACAATGCTTTTTGTAAGACAAAAAGCCAAAGTAGAAATCTTGGAAAAAAACGAACAAAAATATATTGCAGATTTTAAGGAAAAAGAAGAACTCCTTAAAAAAGAAGCAATAATATCCGCACGCGAAGAACTTCACAAAGAAAGAATGGAATTTGATGAAGCAACGCGCGAAAAAAAACAGGAATTAGAACACCAATTGCAGGATATAATCAAAAAAGAAGATGAACTATCTTCAAAATTTCAAAGTATTACGGATAAACAGGCTAATTTAGACAGACGTGCAAATGAGCTTGAAAAGAAAGAAGACTATCTTGCAGATGTTATTGCAAAACAGATTTCAGAACTTGAACGTGTGGCTCAAATGTCAAGAGATGAAGCAAAAACAATGCTTTTAAACCAATTAAAAGACGAGCTTGCACAAGAAAAAATACAACTTATACGCGAAAATGAAATTCAAATTAAAGAATCGGCAGAAGAAAAAGCCCGCGAAATATTAAGCGCAACTATGCAAAAATGCGCAATTGAACAGGTAATAGAAACCTCTGTATCGGTAGTTTCTCTGCCTTCTGATGAAATGAAAGGAAGAATAATCGGCCGCGAAGGCAGAAATATACGAACACTCGAAACCCTTACAGGAGTTGATTTAATTATTGATGATACTCCCGAAGCCGTTGTACTATCTTCTTTTGACCCTGTAAGACGGGAAATTGCAAAACTGACTATTGAAAAACTTATTCAAGACGGCAGAATACACCCTGTCAGAATTGAAGAAGTTTTTGAAAAATCTACACGCGAAGTAGAAAACAAAATAAAACAAGAAGGCGAACGCGCAGCGTTAGACCTTGGAATTATGAACCTTAACAAAGAGCTTACAAAAACACTTGGACGCTTATATTATAGAACAAGCTACGGACAAAACGTACTGAAACATTCAATTGAAGTAGGTCAAATAGCCGGAATGATTGCTGCCGAACTGGGTTCGGATGTAAAAAGCGCGAAACGTGCAGGACTTCTGCATGATATCGGCAAAGCAGTTGACCAAGAACAAGAAGGAACACACGTTCAATTGGGTGCAGAACTTGCCCGCAGATTCGGCGAAAAAGAGTTAATTGTACATGCAATTGAAGCACACCATGATGATGTTCCATGCAACACTCTGACTGACGCGCTTGTTAAAATTGCCGATACAATCTCCGCAGGCCGTCCCGGTGCACGCCGTGACACGCTTGAAATCTATATTAAACGCCTTAAAAAGCTGGAAGAAATTGCAAACAGCTATGAAGGCATTAAGCAGTCTTTTGCTGTGTCGGCGGGTCGAGAGGTTAGGGTTGTGGTTCAGCCTAATGTATTTGATGATGCCGCAAGTGCAAAATTGGCACGCGATATCGCAAAACGCATAGAGGATGAATTGGAGTACCCAGGACAAATTCGTGTAACCGTTGTTCGTGAAGCAAGAGTTACCGAAATTGCAAAATAGCAATTCAGGAAAATGTCTAATTTATCTGAAAAATACAAAATACTGTTTATCGGTGATATTGTCGGACGTCCCGGACGTAAAATCGTAGAGCATTTTTTAAGCACTGACAACAACAGGCAAAAATATGATTTTGTTATTGCTAATGTAGAAAATGCCAGCCACGGCTTTGGTTTAACAAAAAAGAACCATGATGAGCTCATTTCATCAGGCATTAACGCCATGACTTCCGGCAATCATATTTGGGATAAAAAAGATATCTATTCATTTATTGATGAATCTGAATGTTTAATACGTCCTTATAATTACCATAAATCAGCACAAGGCAAGGGTTATAGAATTTTTAACGATAAGATTATTGTTATTAATCTTCTGGGAAGAACTTTCATGCCCCCAATAGACTGCCCTTTTAGTGCATTTGAAAACATAGTCAATGAATTAAAAGAAAAAAATATATTTGAAAATAAAATAATCGTAGTTGATTTTCATGCGGAAGCCTCTGCCGAAAAACAATGCTTTGCACGCTTTGCAAGCGAATTAGGCGCAGCTGCAGTTTTAGGCACTCATACTCACGTGCAGACAGCAGATGAGCAAATTATAAATAATAAATGCGCATATATCACAGACGCAGGCTTTGCCGGTTCTAAAAACAGCATAATAGGCATGAAATACGATTCATCACTTAAGCGTCTTATAACTTCCATAAATGAAAGATTTGATATTGAAGATGCATCTCCATACATACTAAATGCTTGCGAAATTGATTTTTCAAACAATATAGCAACAAGCATTAGAAGAATAAGTTTTGTTTATAATACTAATGAGGATGGAGAAAGTGAAGATTGATTTACATATTCACACGACATATTCAGACGGAATGTTGTCACCTGAAGAAATTGTAGATACTGCTATCGGCTGCAATCTGGACTGTATAGCGTTAACTGACCATGACAATGTCTTGTCGCATAAAATTGCAAATGATTACATAAAGTCTAAAAATTTAAAATTAGAAATAATTCCCGGTGTAGAAATAAATACAATCTACAAGGGATATGAAGTTCATATACTCGGATACTTCATGGATAAAACAAATCAAGCATTTATTGATATGTTGAATACACAGCAAAAAGCAAGAATTGAACAAACGCACAAAATAATTGATTTATTATCCAAAAAACAAGGAATTAAAATAAAATTTGAAGATGTACAAAAACTTGTTGCACCAATGGGTTCAATAGGAAGACCTCATATCGCTCGGGCAATAACCTCATGCGGCGGTAGTGCAAATGTTATGGAAGCATACGCAAAATTTATTAATAATAAATCTGATGTTTATATAGAAAGAAAAACAGTCACTCCGCATGACGCTGTTGAAATAATTTCAGAGGCAAAAGGAATACCCGTTTTTGCACACCCAATTGATGTCGATATAGCGGACAAATTGACTCAAGAACTTGTAAATTGCGGTTTAAGAGGCATTGAAGCGTATCACAGAAAACATTCACCAGCTGCGGTAGAACATTTTTCAACACTTGCAGAAGAATACGGCTTAATTGTAACCGGCGGTTCAGATTTTCATGCCCCCTCTATTAACCACGGCACGATACTAATGGGTAAAAACTTTGTTCCCGACTGGATTTACGACAAATTAATCCGCGAGAAAAAAAGAATAGAATTAGCTTAACATAACTTCATAATACACTTGTGCAATTTCGGCATTATGGTATAATATACATACATCATTCTATAGATGAATTTTAGCATATTAGGAAATTGTAATGTATATATATCCAACAAATTTATCTGCCTCTAATTTTGGCAGAACGATTAACACCAGAAGAATTGACAGAACAACAAGACCGGTTAGACCGGGTGCGGACAGAAGAATTAACAGCGGATACAGTGAAACTTCACTAAAAGATATGCCAATAGGCTATTTACCCAGCGGCAGAGCAATAAAATACAATGCTCATTCCGTTATAAATGCTTCAATTATCAACAACAGAACAGCAACTCAGCTTTATAACCACTTTTTAGAAGTACTCGAACAAGAACAAAACAGCGAGTTTGGTTTTGAAGATAGAGTATCTGAAGATGCTACAAAATACACATTTTTCAGAATAGACAAAGAAAAACATACATTAACAATCGGCGAATTTGAAGACAACAACAATGACCCAATTCAAAGAACCTGTGTAATGCAAAACGGCAAACCAACCGAAATAAGAGTTGATTTCATTAACAGAGAAGAAGCTAACATTTATACATTCAATGAAAACGGAAGATTGGTAAAATTCCTTCAAGATACAGAAACCCAATCACCAAGCAAAATGAACTCAAGCCTGTTTTGCAAAATGAGCCAAGACGGATTGGTATCTTATGCCTATGCAAACAGCGACATTGAAGGCGGAGGCGTAGTTGACGCCGATACGAGAATTATATACAACTGGGACAGCCAATTTTTTGAAGATGAAAAACAATATGGCGCAGCAGAGGCAGATGAAACCGTAACTGCTGATGTAACTCTTTCCCAGCAAGGCCCTAAAATAACGAGAGTATTCAGCACAACTGCACCAAGACGCTATATATAATCATTTTTTAGCCTATTAAATAAATCGGCAAACTTTGAATTCAATAGCTCAATATCTTCATTTTCATCTATTTCAATTGTAATAGTCGGAATATTGCGCTCTTTTCCGCAATAAGTACCGAAGCTGCCCGGTGTAGCATAACCAATATCAGATGATACGGGATAACCGAGAATTTTTGAAATAAATCGGGCTAAATCTTTTGCCGGCCCGTCGTAATTAACGGTCTTGTAGGGAGAATGAATTGTAATTATTGCGTCAAAATTATTTTCATCTATTAATTTTACCAAATATTGCGTTTCGTATTCGCTATTTGGTTCATAACCGCCGAAATAATCATTTTTTTCACCTAAAACCCAGTTCTTGGCAGGAAAGTTTCTGTTCAAATCAACACCGTTAAAATTTTGGCGAACGTTATTAAAATTCAGCCTTGGTATAAAATATAGAGAATTTACACCGGATTGAGGAGAATTTTTCAGATAAGAATTAATAAAATATTCTCCCTGAGGCTCATCTCCATGAAAAACTCCGATTATAAGAATTTTCTTATTATAATCGGAGTTTTCTAATTTTATTAATTGAATGCTATTTTGCATTTACATTAACCTATACGTTGGAACATGTAACCTAAACCGCGCGCAGTCAAAATCAGTTCAGGATTAGCAGGGTCTGTTTCTAATTTAGAACGTAATCTTGAAATATGAACATCTACAACGCGTGTATCAATTCTATGGTCTGGCGGATAAGCCCAAACATGCTGCAGTATTTCGTTTCTTGAATATGCTTGACCCGAATTGTTTACTAAAAGCTCAAGCAAGCTGAATTCCATGCCTGTTAAACGAATTCTTTCATTTTTACGATAGACCTGACGTCTTGCTGTATCAATTTTAATTTGACCTGTTGTAATAACATTTTTAGTGGTTTTTCCGGTAGGAACAGTGATATCTTTGCTGACTGTTCTTCTGAGAACTGCTTTAACCCTTGCTTCAAGTTCTTTCGGGCTAAATGGTTTAATAACATAATCATCTGCACCAAGTTCTAATCCTGTAATTCTTTCAGAAACATCACCCAATGCAGTTAATATAATAATCGGAACATCGGAAACTCGTCTTATTTCGCGAGTAACACCGTATCCGTCCATTTTAGGCATCATAACATCTAAAATGACAATATCAGGATTTGTTTTGTTAAAAAGTTCAACAGCTTCTTCACCGTCTTCAGCAGTTACGACATTGTAACCGGCCATTTTAAGACGTGTTTCTAAAATTCTTCTAATTGAGGCTTCATCATCAACAACAAGGATTTTTTGTTTTGAGTCAGTTTGTTCGCCTTGAATGTCTTTACTCATCTTTCTTCCTTACTTATTCACATTTTACAATATTACAAAATATTTATTTTTTTGAATTTATCTTAACATAAATTAATTTTTTTTACAAATGTAAATTTTAAAAAAATAAAGCCCGTTTTTACGGGCAATTTGGTTTAATAGTTTAATTAGGATTTGGAGAGTTGGCTATTAACTTAGTTTAATGGTTGAATTTTGTATTTCGGAGCTTATACTTTGTTTTAGCTGTTGTAATTCAGCCTGTTCCGATTCAACCAATGTTTCAAGTTCATTTTGTTTATCTTGAATTTCCTGTTCTTTTTCTTTCAAAATAGGCATCATATATTTTTCCGCAAATTCCTTCAAGGCTTCTTCATAGAATTTTGCATACATTCTTTCCGTATTCAATGCGCCTGTATCATCAAAGTATAACTCTGCCTGAGCAGCAATCGAAGGATTATTATAATACTGCTCTTGAGTTATTGAATCATACGCGGAGGCATAGTAGTCCGTCTGCTCTTGTGCGACCTGTGCTGCAGCTTCGTTAGAATACCCCATAAAATCGAGGGCATCTCCGAATAAATCTGTTCCTAAAGATGCAATTTCGGATGGAGTTATAGAACCGTCACCGATTGCATTTGAAAAACTTGACAATCTTCTTAACTGACGAGTAAGCTGTAATTTCTCATAGGTGTGATCGTTGATGCTTCTAGTGAGCTCACTCCTTCTTAAAGACATAAGTAACCATGCCATAATTACACACTCCTAACCTATTTTTTTAAACTAACCTTACATTATAATAAAGTTAATTTTCATATCAAAGTTGCCATTTTGCTTATATTTTGTTAACATTTTGTAACATTTTGCAAAAAGCAGCTATAGTGTGCAGTTTTACAGTTTTATATTAATCTTTTAAGATTTCTTCTTCAAGTTCTATTTCTTCATCCAAAGAAGTTTCTATAACAGGTATATCCTCATCAATAGAAATATCTGTAATTTCTACTTCTTCATCAATTGAAGAATCTGCTGTTTCTTCTTCTATGGTTTCTTCTTCTGAAGTTTCTTCTACAGCTGTTTCTTCTTCGCTATCTTGTGCTTTAACAGGTTCGGGAATAAAAATATTAGGTTCTTCATTTGCTTCTTCGACTGTAGTCTTAGCGTCATGTTTTGCAGAATCTGCAAGACGTATGGTATTATTAACTTCACTGTTTAAGGCAAAGAAATTCATCTCTAACGAAGAAGAATATTGAGCATTAGCTTCTATAGCTTCACTGTCGGTTAACTTTTTATGCCAAATATCCGCATAGTTTCTTTCTTGACCATTGACATTAAATGTTGCACCGTTTTGAGTCATTAATTGATTACCCTTACCGTCAAAGTTATCGGTCATGGTTGTATCGTTAGTTGCGGCAAGATTAATTTGCGTAACTCCTGCGTCTTTAAAAGATGAAGTTTCACCTAAATAACCGTCTTGTTTTAAGCCAAGACCCCATTTATCCTGCAAATAAGCTAAATCATTTTCATCTAAAACATTATCATCCGTGCCGTTAATCAATCCTTCTTTTGCGGCTAATGCTTTTAGGGCTTCAAAGCCGTTGGCATAACCGTCTGCAACACCGTCACCGTCTAAGTCGGTATTATTGCCGAATGTTTCGGAACCATTTTCACCTGCTATGCCATTGTGGTCTTTATCAAACACTAAAACAGCATCGGCAGAGTCAAATATATTATCATTTACACCGTCACCGTCAATATCATAGCTGATTACCTTATCTGATGTTTTTACACCGTCACCGTTAATATCAAATGCTAAAGGAGAATCCGTATCATAAGTACTGCAAGTAGATGTTACACACCCGTCTGTCCAGCAATCATTGACTTCGTTTAAGGTATAAATTGCACCTTGTATTGCAGTATTATTATTTTCGCCCGAATATACGCCAAACCTTGAAGATGTACTTAAGGAAAGTTCACCGCTTGCCCAAGGAACTATATTTTGACCTTTAGACCAACCTTCACCGCAGCCGTATTTACGGGCAATGCTCATATAATAGCCGTCAACACCTTGTTGAGCCCAGTTATCACCGGATTCGTAAATATGCCATTGACCGTCCATTGCTTTTGCAATTACACATTTAGAAATATCTGTAACATATTGTTTTGCAAGTTCTTTTTCTTCATCGGAAATTAAACTTAATAAATCTTTTGCACTCAGACCGGCTTCACCGCCTTGAATTACATTTTTACCTGCAATATTACCGGTTGCGCCGGCTTGTGCCGCATTAAGCTGTGTATTAAGCTGGCCTTTTAAGCCTGATACTTCCTCTTCGGCTTCGTTTTTCAAGGTAGTAACACTGCCGATATCAGTGTTAATTTGCGCTGCTTTTGCATTTAATGCTTTGATTTTATCGCCCTGTTGAGCTATTGCAGCCATATTTCCGATAGATTTTAATTGCAGAGCACTTGATTGATCCAATAAAGAAGATAAAGCAGATTGCAAAGAAGGGCTTACCTCAACTTCGGACATGCAATTTTTAAAATAGGTATCCCAATCTTTATCTTTATTGGGATCATAATTTGCTATAGCGTCAGTGACCGCAATTTTTTGTCTTCTCTTTACGTCTTTATCAATACTTTCGGAACTTTCATCAATTTTTTGTATGACTTTATTTAATTTATCATTATCCTGAGTAGCATCTTTAAGCATGTCGTCATATCTTGCCTGCTCATCTTTTAAAACAGCATTTAAAAGATTTAATGCTTTGTTTAATCCTTTTAATTTAGCGTCATAACCTGTAATTTTACCGTTTAATTCTTTAATTGATGCCTTCAATTGGGCAATTTGAGGAGTATCCGAGTCGGAAGGTTCTAATAAATCATCATCAACCTGCAAAGTTTGTGCCGATTCTAAATTTTCGGATAATATAGAAGATAACTCGTCAGCCGCATTTTTGGGACTAATATTTAAAGTTGCAATTTCTTCTGACTTCGCGCCGACAAATTTCTGCATTTCAGCAACAGTAATAATCTTATCCGTGTCACTATCAATCAACTGCAAAGCAAGAGAATTTAATTGAAGTTGGTAATCAGCATTTACACTCATAATATACACCCATGTTTATAAATAATATATCATTTTTATATAACGTAATTTGCCAAAGGAACTTTAATAAAATCCGAGAAATATTACAAAATGTTAAAATAAAAATTTATAAAGATATTTGTAGTTTAATAATATTGTGATTAATCAAGATTTTTTAGATAAATACGAACCAATACTACAGCAAATAGAGCGCCCCTCAAGATATATAGGGGACGAATTTGGCAGTTATAATAAAGATTTTAACAAGGCAAGTGCCAAGTTTTTATTTGCTTTTCCCGATAAATATGAAATCGGAATAAGCAATTTCGGGCATAAAATAATTTATGATTTAATAAATAAAAAAAACAACCTGTTGTGCGACAGAATTTATGCACCTGATAAAGATTTTATAGAATTATTAGAAAAAAACAACCTGCCGTTATACTCACTTGAAGCAAAAAAAGAACCAAAAGAATTTGATGTTATCGGTTTTGGGCTTCAATACGAAATGTGTTATACAACAGTTTTGAAAATGCTTGAATTATCTGATATTCCGATTTTTTCAAAAGACAGAGATAATTCATTCCCCCTGATTCTTGCAGGCGGGCCTTGTACATCTAATCCAAGCGTTGTAAAAGATTTTTTTGATGTCTTCATAATAGGTGACGGCGAAGAAGTTAACATCGAGGTTTTAGAAAAATATACATCCTTAAAAGAAAAATTACCGCGTGAAGAAATCATAAAAGAATTAGTAAAAATAAAGGGGGTTTATTCACCCTTGGTGCACAATAAAGCACAAAAAAGAATAGCGGATTTAACGTATGAAAATCACCCCACAATATCACCTATTCCGCATTTTACCTCTGTACAAGACAGAGCCGTTATAGAAATAAGGCGCGGGTGCGGCAGGCTATGCAGATTTTGTCAGGCTTCGCACATAAATCTTCCGATAAGAGAAAGAAAAAAAGATGATATTGTAAAACTTACAAAAGAATACGTTAAAAATACAGGTTATGACGAATATTCACTATTATCATTATCATCAAATGACCACAGAAATATTGAAGATATTTTAAAAGAATTGAATTGCCACTTTAAAGGAACAGGGATAAACGTTTCTCTGCCAAGTCAAAGGGCGGACAAATTCTCAAGCGAGCTTGCAAAATTGGCCTCAGGCGAAAAAAAGGCAACGATAACAATCGCCCCTGAAGCAGGTACGCAAAAAATGAGAGATGTTATCAATAAAAATCTCACCACGGAACAAATTTTAAATGCAACAATATCCTGCATTAAAAACGGATGGAACAGAATTAAATATTATTTCGTAATAGGCTTGCCTTTTGAAGAGAAGAAAGATTTAGAAGGAATTGTTGACTTAATTTTAAAAATTAATGAAAATTGCAGAATTGAAGGCCTAAAATACCCGCAAATTACTTGTTCTATATCTATTTTTGTACCGAAACCGCACACCCCTTTCCAATGGGCAAGACAAAATACTATAGAAGAAATACAAGAAAAAATAAAATATATTCTTGATTACAAAGATAAAATGAAGCTCAAAAATGCACGCCTAAATTTCCATAATCCGAAAATGTCTATTTTAGAGTCATTTTTCACAAGAGGAGATAAAAGGCTTAATAAGTTTATTTATGAGCTGCATAAAAATAATGCCTATCTTGAAAGCTGGGATGAAAACTTAGACCTTGATTTATACAAAAAAATATCCGAAAAATTAAATATTGATATAGCTAAAGAAGCCTCAAAAGAATTTTCGATTAACGAAACGCTTTCTTGGGATAATATAAGCTACGGGATAGATAAAAGCTGGCTTTTAAAAGAATATCAAAAAGCAAAAGAAGTAAAAACAACAACACCATGCGATAGCAAATGCAGCAATTGCGGGGTTTGTTCAAATTTGAAAACCCGAAAAATATTAGATATATAGTCCAAATCGTCTAAATAAATTGACATAAAAAAATAAAATGAACTAACCTTAAACTATATAAATAAGGATAAATCATGAGAGATACAAAAGAAATTTTATTTTGCCCTGTCTGCGGAAAAGAAATGAAAAAAGTTTTCATAGAAGGAAGGTTTTAATTTAGATATCTGTACAGAAGGCTGTGGGGGCATTTTGTTTGACCACAGAGAATTTGAACATTTTGATGAACAACATGAAAATATTGATGAAATCAGAAAACAATATGCAACGGAAAAAGATAGAAAAGCATTTGAAGAATATCTTTTGAGCAAAAATCCCGAATTGGAAAAACTTGAAGGATACAAGCCCTTAGAGCCTGACTTTTTATACGAAAAAATCGGAAACGCAACCATAATAGGCTTAATCGGAAACCGAATAGCCGGTGAAAAAATTAATCCTAAATCGCTGGGTAAAGCAATAGTAGATTTCTTTACAAAGTAAATATCAATCAGTTATCCAAATACTGTTTGACCATTTTTAAAAAAATATTTATATCAATCGGTTTTGTTATGTAATTATCGATACCGAACTTTTTAGCACGCGCTTTATCGGAATCCATTGCACAAGCACTTGCAATTATAACAGTCGGTATTTTAATTTTTTCTTTGTTTAATTTTTCCAAAAGAGAAAACCCGTCTAATTTCGGCAGTTGAATGTCTAAAATAATTAAATCAAACTTATTATTCTTAATTTTTTCATAGGCTTCCAATCCATCAAATGCCTTATCGGGAGAGTACTTTTGATATTGCAAAATATCAAAAAATAATTTCATATTTAATTCATTATCTTCAACAATTAATACGTTTTTCATACCAGAATATTTTTAAATTCGATTTTGAATGTTGTACCTTTATTCAATTCGCTCTCTAGCGAAATTTTACCATTATGCAATTTAACAAGCTCTTTTGTAATAGTTAAACCAAGCCCTGTTGAAGCCTGATTTTTTACATAAACATTGTTCAAATGCACAAATTTTTTAAATATTTTATTATGAAATTTTTTATCAATTCCGACACCCGTATCGGAAATATTCAAATAATAATTTTTACCCTCAGCATAAGATTCAATGGTTATTTTTCCGTTTTGCGGGGTGAACTTAATCGCATTAGATAAAAGATTGTATAAAATTTGTTGGATTTTTTGATAGTCTGCAAATATTAAAGAATTGTATTTGGATATAAAATTAATTTCTATATTTTTATCTTTATAAAGAGGCTCTAAAATATTAACAACCTCTTGAATTGTTTGATGAATATTGATTTCGGAAGGAGTAAACTTCATTGCATGAGCTTCTAATTTCGACAAATCAAGTATTTCATTAATCATACCAAGCAAATGAAGACCGGAAATCTGAATATCTTTAACATATTCGGACTGCTTATCGTTAAGTTCACCAAAAATTTTAGAATCAAGCGCCTGCGAAAAACCTATTATTGCATTTAGGGGAGTGCGCAAATCATGCGAAATATTTGCAAGAAAAGGATTTTTTGTTTTATCCAGCTCTTGAAGTTTTTTATGCTGCTTTTTTACAACACTATAAGCATTTTCTTTTTCTAAAACTGCATCCTGCATGGCTTTTAATTGAATTTTAAATACTTCAGAAAGTTCATAATCCTTTATTTTGTAGCTTATCACACTTGAAAGCGCACATAGCTGAGCAATTTCAAAATCATTTAATTTATCGGATGAGCTGAACAAAATAAAGCCAAAAACAGAACCTCTTATCTCGAGCTTTATTAAAATCGTATTTTCGTACAACAACTCATCATTTTTTGTTTCAAAAAACAGATATTTTTGTTTTGAGCTTAATAATTTATTCGGATATTCAAAATTAATTTTATATTCGGAAACCGCCTTTTTATCATTAAAAGCAGATTTTAAAATAAAATCTGAACTTTCTGCAAAAAATACAGCACAGGACTTATATTTTAAATTATCAAAAGCACTTAACAGCTTTAAAACCGCATTATCATATATTTTATCCGTTTTAAAATCAGATAAATCAATCAGTTCATTAACAAGATTAAGACTTTTACATAAATTATCCATATTTTAAATTTTGAATATATATCCGCCTTTATCTGCGTTTTGTAAAACTTCTTGGGTAATTTTAGTTCTTAAATTTTTAATGTATTTATAAACATAATCGCAAGGTAAATCTAAAATAACAGCCAAGTCTTTGGCATAAACGATTTTACCTTTGTTTTTTGCAAAATGCGCAAGTACTATATCTTCGCGTTTTGTTAAAGGTTTTTTGCAAGTTATGCGCGATTTAACAGTTTTCAAATATTCATCATCATTGAGAATAGTTTCATTTTGAATATCTTGAGATTTTTTAGCAAGTTTAATAATTTGCTGTTTAGGATTAGACGATTCTCTTGACGAATAAAGACGTTTTTCATTTTGCATAACGATATCAATTATATCGCTTGTTTGTTTGTCTTCCTCTAAAACCTTACCGAGCCTCTTAGCATATTCTTCAAGAGTGATTTTTTCTAAAGAACTTCTCCATTGTTTAATTTCTTCTTTACTTAAATATTGGCTCATCTTGTTTTATATCCCCCATAAATATTAATCTATGCTCGATATATTAGTTATAGCACAAGTAAAGATTGAAAATCAGCAAATATTGCATAACGTAAATTTTTTTTAAAAACGTTAATATTGCGCGTTTTTTGCTTGACAATAAAAATAATTATAGTTAAATAAGCAAAATTGACCAAAAAAAGACTGTCTCATTAAAGACAGTCTTTTTATTATATAACTAATTTTGATTAGTCTTTAGCATGGCCTGCTGTACCAAGTACATCAACCATTTTGTGTTTAACCATTTCTTTAACGGCAGTTCTGCCCGGACCCATATATTCACGAGGGTCAAATTTTTCAGGATGTTCAATAAAGAATTCTCTGATTGTTGAAGTCATTGCCAATCTTAAATCTGTATCAATGTTAATTTTAGCAACGCCATGTTTAGAAGCATAGTTAAGCATTTCTTCAGGAACACCTTGTGCGTCAGGTAAATTACCGCCATATTTATTACATTTAGCAACAAATTCTTTCGGTACTGAAGATGAACCGTGAAGAACAATCGGATAATCGCCAAAGCCGGCTTCTTTAAGTGCGTCTTTAATTTCTTTTAATCTGTCAAAATCTAATTTAGCTTCACCTTTGAATTTATAAGCACCATGAGAAGTACCGATTGCAATAGCTAAAGAATCACAGCCTGTTTGTTTAACAAATTCTACAGCTTCTTTAACATTAGTATATTTAGCATCTTTAGCATCAACATTAACGTCATCTTCAACGCCGGCTAATTTTCCAAGTTCAGCCTCAACTGAAACACCTCTTGCATGGGCATATTCAACAACTTGTTTGGTCACTTTAACATTTTCTTCAAACGGAAAACGTGAACCGTCAATCATAACAGATGAGAAACCGCCATCAATACATGCTTTACAAATTTCAAAATCAGCGCCATGGTCTAAGTGAAGTGCTATAGGAACGGTTGTTGTAGCTAATGCAGCTTCAACTAATTTTATTAAATAAGTTTGATTTGCATATTTTCTTGCACCTGCTGATACTTGAAGAATAATAGGAGATTGGGTTTCTTCCGCAGCTTCTGCAATACCTTGTAAAATTTCCATGTTGTTAACATTGTATGCACCAATTGCATAACCGCCGGCTAACGCCTTTTTGAACATTTCATTTGTTCCAACTAGTTTTCTTTCAGTCATATTTTTATCCTTTTAAAAAAATACCTCTACAAAACTTAATTTATATCAAAAATGAAATTTTAACAAGAATTTATGTATAATAATTATAAGGAGAAAAATATGAAAATAATAATTGCGTCTGACCATGGCGGTTATAACCTTAAAAAAGAAATATATGATTATTTATCAGACAGGTTTGAAATAACCGACATCGGCACAAATTCCGCTCAATCATGCGATTATCCCGATTTTGCAAAACAAGTTGCAAAAGCAATACAAAACAAAGAATATGACAGAGGAATTCTAATTTGCGGAACAGGCATTGGTATGGCAATAACGGCTAATCGTTTTAAAGGAATAAGAGCGGCAAATGTATCGGATACTTTCAGTGCAAAAATGACAAGAATGCACAACGACAGCAATATTTTAACGCTTGGCGAAAGAGTTATTGGCGTAGGTCTTGCCAAAGATATTGTTGACATTTGGCTTAAAACCGAATTTAAAGGCGGCCGTCACCAAAAAAGAATTGATTTAATTGAGCAATAATCATTCTTGTATAAAATATATTTTCATTGTAGAATTTTATTATGGATAACAACTTATAGGAAGTTTATTACATGTTTGAACGTTTTACGGAAAAAGCAATAAGAGTTATAATGCTTGCACAAGAAGAATCTCGCAGGCTTGGTCACAATTTTGTCGGTACCGAGCAGTTACTTTTGGGCTTGATTTCGGAAGGTACGGGTATAGCGTCTAAAACGCTTAAATCAATGGGTGTAAATATAAAAGACGCAAGAGAAGAAGTCGAAAAAATAATCGGCAGAGGGTGCGGTTTTGTAGCCGTTGAAATTCCATTCACACCTCGCGCCAAGAAAGTTTTGGAACTTTCCTGGGATGAAGCAAGGCAATTAGGACATAACTATATCGGAACAGAACACCTTTTACTTGGTTTAATAAGAGAAGGCGAAGGCGTAGCAGCCAAAGTCTTAGAAAACTTAGGTGTTGACCTTAATAAGTGCCGTTCCAATATTATTAAAATGCTCGGCGAAACTAAAACTTCAAGTTCGTCATCAGGCTCAGGTTCTGCACTTGCAACACCGGGTGCTTCGCAGAAAAATGCAAAAACACCTTCATTGGATGAATTTGGTACAGATTTAACTCTTGCGGCGCAAGAACAAAGACTTGACCCCGTTGTAGGCAGAGAAAAAGAAATTGAACGCGTTATACAGATATTGGCTAGAAGAACAAAAAACAATCCTGTTTTAATTGGTGAACCCGGTGTAGGTAAAACCGCAATTGCCAATGGCTTAGCTCAAAGAATAGTTGATTCGGAAGTACCGGATATTTTAGAAAGCAAAAAAATCATACAGCTTGATATGGGCCTTTTAATTGCAGGTACAAAATATAGAGGCGAATTCGAAGAACGTCTTAAAAAGATTATGGATGAAATCAGACAAGCAGGAAATATTATTCTTGTAATTGACGAAATGCACACTCTAATAGGCGCAGGTGCGGCAGAAGGCGCAATTGACGCAGCCAACATCTTAAAACCTGCATTATCTCGCGGTGAAATACAGGTAATCGGTGCAACAACCCTGGATGAATACAGAAAATATATCGAAAAGGATTCAGCCCTTGAAAGACGTTTCCAAACGGTTATTGTTGATCAACCTTCTATCGAAGAAACAATTGAAATTATCAAAGGTTTAAAATCAAAATACGAAGAACACCACAAACTGATAATTTCAGATGAAGCAATTGTAGCGGCAACCGAATTATCTTCAAAATTTATAACCGAAAGATTCTTGCCGGACAAAGCTATTGATATACTTGATGAAGCCGCTTCAAAAGTGCGTCTGAATGTATCAACACTTCCGCCCGAAGGCAAGGAACTAGACAAAGAATTAAAGGCTATCATAAAAGAAAAAGAAGAAGCTATAAGAAATCAAGAATTTGAAAGAGCTTCCGATTTGCGTGACGATGAAGCCAATTTAAAAGATAAAATCCATGAAATATCAGAAAAATGGAGAGAAACACAAGATGAAAATAAACCCGTAGTTGGGGTTGAAGAAGTAGCCTCTGTAGTTTCAACTATTACAGGCATTCCTGTTACAAAAATAACAGAAGCAGAGTCAGAAAAACTTCTCAAACTTGAAGACACACTCCATGAACGAGTTATTGGGCAATCCGATGCAGTTGTATCATTGTCAAAATCAATCCGCCGTGCGCGTGTCGGTTTGAAAGCACCAAACAGACCCATAGGTTCATTTATTTTCTCAGGGCCTACCGGTGTAGGTAAAACAGAACTTGCAAAAGCATTGGCAGAAGCTGTATTTGGCTCGGAAGACAATATGGTCAGGGTTGATATGTCGGAATTCATGGAAAAACATGCAACCTCAAAATTAATAGGTTCGCCCCCCGGCTATGTCGGCTATGATGACGGCGGAAATATGTGCGAAATCATCAGAAAGAAACCGTATTCCGTTGTATTATTTGATGAAATTGAAAAAGCGCACCCTGATGTATTTAATATAATGCTGCAAATACTTGATGACGGACGCTTGACCGATTCAAAAGGACGTCATATCAACTTTAAAAATACAATCATCATTATGACATCAAATGTCGGTGCAAGTATGATAACAAATACTCAAAAACTTGGTTTTTCAGTATCCGGAGATGATAAAAAAGACAGGTACGAAAAATTAAAAGATACTGTTAACGAAGAACTTAAAAAAGCATTTAGACCGGAATTCCTTAACAGGGTAGATGATATTATCGTATTTGCTCATCTTTCTGCAGAAGAAATCAGACAGATTGTAGATTTAATGCTGAAAGATTTATTCAAACGCTTATCCGAAAGAGATTTATCAATTGATGTAACAGATGCAGCTAAGGATTATTTGGCTAAAGAAGGCTATTCTGAAACTTATGGCGCAAGGCCATTAAGACGTTTAATTCAAAAGAAAGTTGAAGATGTCTTAGCGGAAGAAATCTTAAGCGGTAATTACAAGGCAAATGATAAACTTGTTATGGATTATCGGGATGATAAGATTATCATAGAAAAGAAAGAAGACTAATTTTAAAAGCTCCCGAATTAGGGAGCTTTTAAATATCAAAAGAACTGTCGTATTTAACAATAGTATATATGTTAAGGCCTGTTTGCTGTGAAATATCGAAATAACTTGCGCTTAAATTTGTTTCTTTTAAAGAATTCAGAGCGCGCTCGATTAGTTCTTTTTCATAGGCACTTTTTGCGGTAGGCGAATTTTTTACGTCATCGGGATAGTTAAACCAATGTTCCGACAATTCCATATCTTGAGAAATTGCTTTTTGAATATCTTTGATATCAAAGCCTGTTTTTGTTACGAGTTCATTTAAAATTGGCTTTTTCTCAGCGGCTGCAAAAATTGCTCTAAGTGCATTTATAACATATTCCTGATTATATGAAATTAAATGGTTATTGTTATAAGCGCTGGAAGGAGTAATATTACACATAGCATTGTAATAAACATTTAAAACTTCATTTTCGCTTACTCTTTTTAAAACAGTTGCACTCGATACACCTATTAAAGCTCCGAGTTCTCTGCTAGATAAAATTCTGCCTCTTGCGATTGCATCACGAATAGCAATTCTCAGTTGTATTTCTTGTTCTAATTTTTCTTCATCGGTATAAAGTTTTGAAGGATTTGTGTATTTTACTTTTTCATATTTTTCTTTTAATTCGGGAACGGAATTTATCCTTTTAGTAACAATACCGGAGGTTAAACCTGTATCTTGCGCGATTTGGGCAACTTTTATTTTTTCGTCTTTAGCAATAGTTTCATCTAAGCAGTTTGAAATATTATTAATTTGTTCTGCGACTTCATCCACACTAAAATGCCTTGAAGGATATCTTTTAACATCTTGCCATGCGCACGATAATTCAGGATGATTTGCAATTCGTGATTCAAAAGAAGATTTTGTAATGCCGCAAACATCTCTAACTTCATCAGATGTCAGCTTTCTTCCTTCGTACTTTGCTTTTTTCATTTCTGCAAGCATAAGTTTATTTTCGGCTTCAATCTGATTGCGGGATTTAGGTCTGGAATTGAAACTAAAAGGGTTAAGTGCAATAATTTTCATAAACTAAACCCCTAAATTATTAAGCAAGCTGCCGCGCGGTGTATTAACCTGATTATAAAGGTTTTGCAATGTTCTATTCACCCTTATTCTGAATAAAACAGAAATCTTATCCATATTTAAATCACGCGCAATATCCTCTATTGAGGCAGAAATTTGTTTTTGCTTTCTTTCGGTAAGATATTTTTCAATGTCGTCATGCTGGCGCATAATTTGTTCTTGAGTATAATCATGAGATTGATTAGTATGGATTTTGTTTGCAATGGCACAAAGTTCTTGATTATAGCTTATGCGAAGATATACAGTGCTAAAAGGCAAGCCTGTTTTTTTAGCAATATAAGAGTAAGAAATAGGCAGATTATTATTATATGCAGATTCTAAATATGGCTTTATAAGTGCGCATTCTTTTTCGTATTCTCTTTGTAAATAATTTTGATAGATAGATTCATCCCTTGCGCAATCAAGGGCGCGTTTAAGTCTGTTCCTAAACGGAACATAGGCAATACTGTTTAGTTTCATTCTTTTTTCCTTTAACAACACAAATACAAAACCTGAAAAAAATATTTTTATACAAAAAAATTCTGCAATGACGTTAAGTTTTGTAACAATAGAAAATTAAACAGCAATTTTTCATGTCATATATACTTTATATATAAGTAAGACATAACAATTTTCCCCTTAAACCCTATTAAACACACACTAACACACACTAACCTATTACACGAGAATCAAGCAAAAAGATTTTCAAAGCATCCGTTGAGGATGCTTTTTTATTATGTTGATGTTAATATATTTTTGAAAAGGAGTAGAAAATGTACAACGTATATGTAAAGAAAAAAGGCCAATATAACCCTGATTTAATGGGTGAATATTCAAACATTAATGACGCAATCAAACTTGCAAACGAATTAAAAGAGAAAGATTCTGAAATTTCTTATACAATTGAAGAAACATCGGGCCACTTTGATTCTTATGGCGAACCTCTAACAACAGTTGTTAAAAGAGGCTAGTTTAAGTATTCACTGAATTTTTTATCCACATCAAAATAAAATCCGCAATTATCGAGCATTGTAACCCCGTTATAGATTAAATCTTGCCTAACGGAAGGATAATCTCTGCAAAAAAGCGGTCTAAAAGGATAAATTAGGCATTTATTGTTTTTTGAAATAAATTTGCATTCAAAAGTTAAAGCACCGTTTTGGAAATCTTGTTTTTCGGATACTACACCCGAAACTCTGAAATTTCTGTAATAGCGGTGTTTTTTGCGCATTTCATTAAACACATCAATTGATTTTACATAGCCGGCTTGCGTTGAAAATAAAATATTTCTGCAGCATGCACCGCATTTTTTACATTTGCCCTTTAAAACATATTTAGAAGAAAATAACTTGTTTTTAAAATCAAGTATGAAATCTTCAAAAAAATTTTTTACAACTTTAAACACTTTATTCATCAACAACAGCAAACGCTCCCATAACAATCCACTGTTGAAGATTTGTTATATCAAAAATCTGAATAAAATATTTTCCCGCCTTATTTATAATAAAATAATCGACGTAATAATTTTTATTATTTACGCGTACAGTTTTATTCATAACCCTTGTATAACCGCCTGTGTGGGCATTATCTTCCTGCTTTACGATTTGATATTTAATATAATCAGACTTGAAGCCTTTTTTAGTATAAGTACTGAAATATATTCTGTCACCGACGCGAAAAACATTAACAGGCTCAATTTTTTCATCGTAGCTTATTTTTGCCCTTGGGTCATAAGGTGTTAAAAAAATTACGGGATTACTTTTTTTATCAAAAAGTTTTGCCTCGACTGACCCAGTAAATATTAAAATTAAGAATAAAAAGTATAAAATTTTCTTCATTCTACAACGTTATCATATAATTTTTTAATTTTAGATTGAATTTTGTTTTTCAAAGAAACATCATTAGTTAATTCAATAAATTTTTCAAAAGAAAATATTGCGTCTTTTTTATTATCGGAAACATCATAAATCAAGCCTTCAAGATAATAATAATCAGCAACATCATCTTTAATTGATATTGTCTTTTTAATGTTTTTCAATGAATTGTCATAATCTTTTTGTTCATATTCTACAAGCGCCTTATTGTAATATAATTTATCATCATTAGGCGACAGTTCAAGCGCTTTATCTAAAACGGCATCAGCGGTTTCATATTCTTTTAATTCATATAAGACTTGCGCATATTTCGATAAAACATCAGGATTATTGTTATCTAATTGAATTGCTTGTTCATAATAATTCTTAGCATAAGTATTCATGCCAAGGTTTAAAGATGAATCAGCCAACCCAATATATACCCTGTAATCATCATTTTGCATTTCAAAAAGCTCAGAATACAATGCTTTTGCTTTTTTATTTTCACCTTGCTTTAAGTAATTATCTGCCAGCTTTAACTTATTTTCATAAACATCATTTTGAATATCTGTTTTTTCTATGCTGTTTTTCAAAAGAGTTTCATCATTATTTTTCAACAATTGATTATATATATTAGTTGATTCTTGAAACTGGCCGAGCGCAGATTTAACGATTGCCTTATTGTACAAAGCTACAAGATTAGACTTATCATTTTGTAATATTTCATTGTAATATTTAAGAGCGTCAGAATATTGTTCATTATTCTGATACATCATTGCAAGCTGTGTTTTGATATAGCTGTCATTAGGTTTTAGCTTAAGCGCGCCTTCAAGCGTGGCTACCGCTTCTTTGAAATTGTTGTGTTTTGCATATATATTTGCAAGGTTAATATAAGCATTCACACTATCCGGAAATTCTTGAATAAACAGCTTATATTGTTCAATCGCCTTATCATCAAGATTTTTCTTGGTTAATAAAACAGCATAATCAAACCTAAGCGCATTTAAGTCATTATCGAGAGCCAGAGCATGCTCAAAAGAACTCAAAGCAGAATCAAAATTATCCTGCTTCATTTGAACTATACCTAAATTAGCATAGCTCATAGAATCATTTTTATTTATTCCGACAGCACTTTTAAAGGCAATTTCAGCCTTAGGCAAGTCACCCTTTCTTAAAAGTGCAAGCCCGTAATTGGAATAATCTCTGAATTCTTTTGGGTCTGTTCTTAAGGCAAGTGCAAAATATTCAATAGATTTTGCATAATCTTTTTCTTCAAGGTAAATGTTAGCTATCGCACACAACCCTTCCAAATTATCGGGGTATGCCTTCAAAAATGCCTCATAGGCAGAAATTGCACCTTTATTATCACCGAGCAGATTCCTTGCATTTGCTATATTTACATAGTTATAATTATAGTCAGAAAGAAGTTCCTGAGCTTTTTCATACATCAAAAGGGCATTTTGATAATCGTATTTTTGCATAAATAAGTTTGCCAAACTGATGTATAAAAATCCGTCTTGCGGCCTGAGGGTGATTGACTTATTATATGCAGAAATTGCTTCTTCATATTTACCAAGGTTTTGGTATAAGCCTGCCAATTTAATATTCAAAACGGCATCATGCGGAGAATATTTAAGTGCATTTTGAATATATTCCAAAGCACGCTCATAGTTGCCTTCCTGCTCTTGTAAAATTGCCGAGTTGTACAATTTAGTAGATTGCGCGGACATTTTTGCCTGCGAAAACCCGCAATTAAAAATCAATAATCCGCATAATAATAAAATAAACTTCCTATTCATAATACTAATATTATCAAACTTAAAAAAAGAAAATGCAAGTTTACATATTTTGTATTAATAGTTTTTTATATTAAAATATTTATATAAAAACGAGGTGGAGTTTTGCAGAATATCAAAAAAGCGGTAATCATAATACTTGTTATAATAAATATAGTAGCAGGTTCAGTCTTTGCTTCCGTAAAAACCGAAGAATTAGACATTTTAAGGGCAAATTTAGCATGCCAAAAAGACAAAACAAGTCAAGAATATATTAAAGCAAAAGAAAAATTTAACAAATTAATTATTTCATCAAAGATAGATTATTCCCCTGCTGCACGTCTTCAAGATGCGGAAAGGATGATATCCGAACAAAAATATAACAGCGCAATTTATGAATTAAATGACCTTATAGAAAATAATACGGAAATATCAAAAAGCAATGAACTTCTTGGCGATATTTGCCTGAAATCGGGCAAAAATAATTCTAAATCCGCACACTACTACAAAGAAGCGTTAAAGGCAGATGAAACCAATATTTCAGCAACCTTCAAATTAGCAAAATTATATCTGCGCGAAAAAAGAAATATCTTAGGTACGGAATATCTTAAAAAAACAATAGAGCTATCCAAAACTACTTTATATTTTCCTGAAATTGAAAATATTATTTTAAATAAAGTAAAGCCGCAAAATCGCTTTGAAGCAAATAATCTGTACGAAACATTGGGTGTCTTATATTTAAAATCAGGCAAAAGCACTCAAAGCTACAGTGCTTTTTCAAAGGCGCTTGAGCTTAATCCCGAGGATATCTGCTTAAGATATCAATTTGCAAATCTTTTATATCTTGATAATCAAACAGACACAGCATTATCAATGTACAATACAATTTTAAAAGAAAACCCCAAAGATTCTCAAATCAGAAATTCTAAAGCGAAAATACTTTTTAAAGGCGGTAATGCTCTTAGTGCAAATAAAGAATATTTAACCATATTAAGCCAATATCCGGACTCTAATCAGGCAAAATACGGAATTTACAAAATATACAAAGACAAATTGACCCCTGAAAAAATTATGCTGAAATTCCATGATGATGACCCGTATTATGCACTAAGCATTAATGAGGTTGAAGAATTTTACAACTTTTTAAATGAAATTAAAGATTATGAAGCAGTAAAAATATTTAATCCTTATTTGGAACAATTAAAAAAGCAAGAAGAAGACAAAAGAAAAGCAACAGAACAAAAACTGCTGAAAAAACAGCAAACACAAAACAACCAGCTTCAAAAAGCCCGACTTTTAGAAAAAGAAGAGGCAATAAATAAAAATATAATTGCAAAACAGCAAAAAAAGCAAGATGAAGACGCTCTTATTAAAATGCAAACAGAAAAGAAAAGAATAGAACAGCAAGAGCTAAAAAAAGCGCAAATAGAGAAGAAAAAACAATAAGAACTTCAAAAATTAGAAGCGCAGAAAAAAGCTATAGAAGAAAAACAAAAGCAGGAAGAACTTAAAAAAGCTCAAGATGAAAAAATAAAAATAGAACAAGAAGAACTTCAAAAATTAGAAGCGCAGAAAAAAGCTATAGAAGAAAAACAAAAGCAGGAAGAACTTAAAAAAGCTCAAGATGAAAAAATAAAAATAGAACA